>NZ_JAUBVR010000037.1:14475-64148 GCF_036705955.1 Microcoleus sp. A6-C6
TCAAGGGTATAGACAGTTAAAGCAGCCTCATAAAACTCGATTGCCCGTTCCAGATTTTCGGCCCGCGAACCGTTTATTCTGTTTCTGTAGGCCTCTCCTAGGTTATTTTGAGTATCTGCCCAATATTCAGGGAAATCCTCAAGGGTATAGACAGTTAAAGCAGCCTCATAAAACTCGATTGCCCGTTCCAGATTTTCGGCCCGCGAACCGTTTATCCTGTCACTGTAGGCAATAGCTAGGTTATATTGAGTCGTTGCCCAATCTTCACGGAAATCCTCAAGGGCATAGACTGTTAAAGCAGCCTCATAAAACTCGATCGCCCGTTCCAGATTTTCGGCCCGCGAACCGTTTATCCTGTTACTGTAGGCATTAGCTAGGTTATTTTGAGTTTGAGCAAACTTTTCGCTTCCCGGTTGCCGATTGTTTAAAACTATTTGATAACCAGTAATGGCAATTTCAATATTATTCGATCTACTGCCACGGGGAAATTTTTTAATATGAATACTCAAATTTTCAATGAGGGCGACAATTAACTCAATTGTTTCTAGATTTTGGGCAATTAAATTCTGGGCTACTTGCTGTAAAGTCTCGGCAAAACGGGCATTGAGGAGATGTTGCCGTTGAGCAAGCATTGAGTAAATTAATTGAATATCGCTATGTTGTTCTGCTTGCAATAATTCTAGGATGAATTTTGCATATTCTTGGGAATCTTCACCTGCGGAGTGGACTCGATCGCGGTTTTCGTCCATTGTGGGGAACTCTGAATAACACCGAATTTTATTTTATCATAGTTGGGATTGGTTTGATGGGTGGCAAGAAACCGGGTTTTTGCGAAGATATTCGATTTGATGCGAAGATATCGGAAAAAACCCGGTTTCTGAGATGGTGCGTGGTGGCGAGAAACCGGGTTTTTGCGAAGATATTCGATTTGATGCGAAGATATCGGAAAAAACCCGGTTTCTGAGATTTGGCAAAAGTGCGATCGACCGTTTTTTGAATTTTCCAACAACGGCGCTCGATCGTTGCTAAATCTGCAATAATTCAATGCTATTATCCGCGCCACAATTCCCACGTTCAGCCACGAGTCCGCCGGGGGTTGAAAACCCCCGTCTCATAGCGTAAGTCCTCTAAAAGAGGACTGAAGCATCTATTTTTTAATCAAAATTCTCATGATTTTATTCAGTCGGTTTCAACCGACTTGCGCTATGAGACGGGGATTTAAATCCCCGGCGGGCTTGAGGACAAACCGATCGATTCTAGGGGGCCAAACAACCGGCAAACCAATTTTACTACAAGTTAGTCAATACCGAGAAACCGGGTTTTTGCGAAGATATTCGATGCGAGGCGAAGATATCGGAAAAAACCCGGTTTCTGAGATTGTTAAAGCAGCCTCACATTAGGCATTAGCCAGCTTCTTTTGAATCATTGCCCAATATTCAGGGAAATCCTCACGGGTATATACTGTTAAAGCTGCTTCATAAAACGATCGCGCCTTTGCGAGATTTTCATCCCGCGAACCGTTGATTCTGTCATTATGGGCATTACCTAGGTTATATTGAATCATAGCCCAATCTTCAGGAAACTGTTCAGGGGTACGAACAGTTAAAGCAGCCTCAAAAAATGCGATCGCGCGATCGATATTTTCCGCCCGCGAACCGTTGATTCTGTTGGCGTAAGCAGCAGCTAGGTTATTTTGAGCCATTCCCCAATCTTCCGGGAAAGCCTCAAGGGTGTAGACTGTTAAAGCAGCGCCATAAAGGGCGATCGCCATTTCCACATTTTCCGCCCGCGAACCCTTTTTTCTGCTAATATAAGCAGCAGCTAAGTTGTTTTGAGTTTGAGCAAATTTTTCGCTTCCCGGTTGCCGATTATTCAAAACAATCTGATAAGCAGCAATGGCAATTTCAATATTATTCGCTCTATTCCCACCCGAAAAATTGCTAATATTAATCGTCAAGTCTTCAACGAGGCCGATCATTGACTCAATGGTTTGGGCATTTTCGCCACCAATTAACCTCTGCACTACTTGCTCTAAGATGTTAGGAAAACGAGCATTTAGGAGATGTTTTCGTTTGGCTAGCATGGGGTGAATTACTGCTGCATTGCTATTGCTAGCATCTTCTGCTTGCAATAATTCTAGGATAAAGTTTGCATACTCTTGGGGATTTATATCTTCGGAGTTATCGCCATCGTTGATGTCGATTAATTGTGATAGCTGACTAATCAGATTTCGCAGGAAGCTAGCGCCGTTTTCTCCTCCTTGCTGTGCCATTTTTTCTGCTACTTTCTCGCAAGTTTCCAGAAATTCGACATCCAACAATTCTATATTATCTTGCAATATCTGCGGTTCGTCTCCGCTGGCGCAATTCAGCAGGGTGTGAATTAGTTCTAGGTAGGCTTGGGCGCGGTTTTCTTCCATTGTGGGGAGTTGTGAATAAGATCGGATTTATTTTATCATGGTTGAGGGTTATTTTGTAGGGGCGGGTTCACCAACAATATATAACAATTATCAACCATTTAGATAAACCCGCCCCGCCACCACCGATAACCTACATTAACCTGAAATTTGCATCGCATCGCAAAAATGTACATGATGATTTATCGTTGGGTGGGGGCGGGTTTTTGAGATTGTTGGTTTCAGGCAATTATTGTTGGTGAACCCGCCCCTACAGGATGTATGAAAGAGATGGGAAAAAACCCTATATTTGTGCTTTGGTTAATATCTACGCAAACAATGTGGCTACTGACACGCTAAAATCTGGTAACAAAGGACTGCTTAAGTTATCTTCTTTAAATAAAGTCATCGCTAATTTCAAAACTCCGTTTTCCCGACGGTAAATTTCTACTTTTTGCTGTATGCGATCAAATATCCAATATTCGCGCACGCCTTGAACTGAATATAATTTTAGCTTGGATTGGCGATCGCGCTTTTCATTCTCTTCACCGGGAGACATCACCTCTACCACCAACTCCGGTGCACCCGCCAAATGTCCGGCTTCATCTAATATTTGTGCTAAACGTTCATAGCTTACCCAAACTACATCAGGAATCACATTATCACTATCGGTGAAGATCAGACCGGCAGTTGTTGCAGCCTTACCTAAACCTGTCTGTCTCGACCAAATGTTTAACTCTGCACAAACATTGTCAACAATATTTTGATGTCCCCAGTGAGGTGCTCTTGTCACAACCAATTCTCCTTCGATTATTTCATAACGGTTGCCGTTATCAGGTAATAATTCTAAATCAGCGCTTGTCCAGCGAACTTTTTCTGTGGTTGACATAGCTTTGACTCCACTCTGTTCTATTTTAATTATATACGAGTCTTTTCATAATTTGACCGCAGATGTTGGCGGATTTACGCGGATGGACGCGGATGAAGAATGGGTGGGTACCGAGAAACCAGGTTTTTGCGACAATCTTTGGTGAGATGCGAAGATATTGGAAAAAACCCGGTTTCTTAGATTGTTTCTAATGCCTGCACAATGCTACTTTGGGCATTAATCTATCTAATATTTGCCCGATCGCAATTACCGTCCAATCAATATCAGCTTCCGTGGTTTCGCGTCCCAGTGTCAAGCGAATTCCACCAACCGCGCCACTTTCATCATATCCCATTGCTAATAATATCGGACTGGGTGTGAGTTTGCCGCTGCTACAAGCCGCACCGGAACTAATGCCAATTCCGGCTAAATTTAGCTGTCTCACCATAGTTTTACCTGTAATTCTCTCTGTGTCTCTCTTTTGGTAAGGGCGACAGGATGGGGAGACGATGCAAAAACTGGTGTGGTGCGGCAGTCGGTAATATCGATCGCCCGTGGGGACTAAACTGGGTATGTCAGATAATTGGTCAAAAAGTCGATCGCGCAATGCAATTAACCTCGGCGTTTCCACATCCATTTCCTGCAAAGCCAACTCCGCCGCCACTCCAAAACCCACGATTGCGGGCAATGCTTGCGTCCCTGAACGCAGTTTCAACTCCTGCCCGCCCCCGCCGAACATTGGCACCAATTCGAGTCCTGGACGCACGTACAGCGCCCCTGCACCTTGCGGCCCGTAAAGTTTGTGACTGGAAAGCGAAAGCAAGTCTACGGGCAGTTTCTGCACGTCAATCGGTAATTTGCCGGCAACTTGAACTGCATCGGTGTGAAACAGGATATTGCGATCGCGCGCAATTTGTCCTAAAGTCTCTATTGGTTGCAGTGTACCAACTTCGCTTTGTCCGTAGATAATCGAAATTAGCACTGTGTGCGATCGCAATGATTCTTGCAAATCCAAAGGATGAATTCGCCCATATTTATCGACTGGTAATCGCGTTATTTCCCATCCCAATTCTTCTAGTTGTCGCGCCGTTTCTGATACTGCCGAATGCTCTACGCTGGAAATAATGATATGCTGCGGTTTTGTATAAAGACGGGCAACTCCCATAATTGCCAAATTGTCGGCTTCCGTACCGCCCGAAGTAAAAATCATCGATTCTGGTAGCGCATTAATCAAGCTAGCAACCTGCATTCTGGCTAATTCTAAAGCAGTCGCCGCCCTTTGTCCCCACTCGTGCAAACTAGAAGGATTCCCCCAATGTTGAGTTAGAGCTTTTTGCATAGCATCAATTGCTTCTGGGCGTGTGGGTGTTGTGGCACTATAGTCAAGGTAAATTTGCATGGCTTTAATTAAATGATGAACTAATAATGAATGACTACCTAATGAATAAGGCACTTATCCTAAAGGCATTAATGATTATTGACTAATGACTCATGATTGTTAAATTATGACTGATAACAACTGCCAAATGCCAACTCCCAACTCCCAACTGTCCACTATCCACCGTCAACTCCCAACTATCCACCGTCAACTCCCAACTGTCAACTGTCAACTATCAACTGTCAACTGTTTAATGACTTCCTGGTTTACAAACGTTGTACTCTTCGTGGGACAAAACTTTTTGGGGAATTAAGAAAGTGCCGCAATCTTCACAAAGCATTCTGTAGTTGCGTGTTACAGGAATACTCACAATCCAGCGGTTGTGACGCAGACGTTTGCCTCCGAAATCTCTGTAATTCTTATTTTCCCCCAAAGCTGCTATAATAGCGCGAGCTTTAGTAACTACATGGTCTGGCAGACCTCTGAGATCGATCGCATCTCTAGCAAATGATGCTTCCCTCTCTTGTTTTTTGGTTTGTTTTTCTGCCAGCATTTCAACATATTGCTGCTGCGCCATCAACTCTTGCGTGCAGCGATGGCACGCTTTACCATATCCTTTGTGACCGCAATCAAAAATTGTTTTTCTTTTAGCCATAAAGCAGCAGTATCGGGTTTGATCCACGCCCCTGAATGCTGCTACCCTACCAGTGATGCTTCCGGCATCGTGGCAGTTCTACAAGACGCAAAATCTATTCCGTTTCATAAATTTAATAGTTTTAACTTTGCTTGATCGAATATCTTTGAACTGTGAATAGACCGATGACCTCAATAAAATTTAAAATTTTTGTGACTGTACTTTATGATAATTTACCAGGTTTTTGCTGTGCTGGACTGCTGGCGATCGCCCTGACGGCCTGCGGACAAGCCAAGCATGACGTGCAGAATTTACCTCCCAGTCCGGCTCCGTTGCCTCAAGACCCCTTATTGCAAGTATACTTCAATCAGTCCCTCACTTCTAGTTATACGGAGCCTTATCGCGCGCAAACTAGACCTGGGGATGATTTAGAAAAGTTGGTCGCCGAGGCAGTAGCCAGTGCTGGATCGACGGTAGATGTGGCGGTTCAAGAGTTTCGCTTGCCCGGTATTGCGCGACAAATGGCCGATCGCGCGCGATCGGGAATTAAAGTCAGATTAATTGTCGAACATCTGTACAATCGTCCTTGGAGCGATTATACAGCCCAGGAGTTAGTGAAGTTACCCGATCGAGAGCGCGATCGCTACAGCGAATTTTTGCAACTCGCCGATACCAATAAAGACGGCAAATTAAGCCCGGAAGAAATCAAGCAAAATGATGCTTTTGTAATTCTCAAAGATGCCGGAATTCCTGTAATTGATGATACTGCTGATGGAAGTAAAGGTAGCGGTTTAATGCACCACAAATTTGTAGTAATTGACGGCAAAATAGTTATAGTAACTTCTGCTAATTTTACAACTAGCGATATCCACGGCGATTTCAAAACAGCAGCCAGTCGCGGCAATGCGAACAATTTGCTGCAAATTGCCAGCCCTAAATTAGCGCAAATATTTACTCAAGAATTTAACATCATGTGGGGTGACGGGCCAGGAGGTAAACCGGATAGCAAATTTGGGATCAAGAAACCGTTTCGCCCAGTCCAAAAAGTGATAGTTGGTAATGCAACTATTGCGGTGCAATTTTCACCAACAAGTGCGACTTTGCCTTGGGAACAAAGCGTTAACAGTTTGATTAACAAAAACTTGGGCAGTGCGAAAAAGTCGGTTAATTTGGCACTGTTTGTATTTTCTGCTCAACGGTTGTCAAATACTCTAGAACTTGAATCTAGGCGCGGTGTGGCGGTGCGAGCTTTGATCGACTCAAATTTTATTTATCGCCCTTACAGCGAAGGTTTAGACATGATGGGGGGGACTTTGATGCAAGATTGCCGGTTGGAATCTGACAATCGCCCGTGGAGAAAGCCGATCGCTACGGTGGGAGTGCCGCTGTTGCCAATGGGCGATCGCCTGCACCACAAATTCGGTGTGATCGACGGCAAAACGGTGCTTACAGGCTCTCACAACTGGAGTGAGGCTGCAAATCACGGGAATGATGAGACATTATTGGCGATCGACAGCCCGGTAATTGGGGCCCATTTTGACCGGGAGTTCGATCGGCTGTACAAAGGTGCAATCTTGGGAATTCCCCACCGCATCAAACAGAGAATTGACGCGAAAAAAAAAGAGTGCGAATCAGTGCAAGCAGCATCAAAATCTGCCGATGCTAAATCTCAAATTTCTGGCAAAAAGTTAGTTAATTTGAATAGCGCAACTCAGGAAGAATTAGAAACTTTGCCAGGAGTAGGCCCGAAGTTAGCCCAGAAAATTATTGCAGCGCGGGAAAAACAGCCTTTTCAGTCTTGGGAGGATGTGGAAAACTTGCCAGGAGTCGGAAACAAGACTGTAGACAAGTGGCGCGATTTAGTCGCATTTTAAACATTATAAAAGATTGCAAAAATAGCTAGGACGGGCAAGATGCCCATCCCACAAGATTTTTACATTAGGGGAAAATTTTTTAGGACGGGCAAGATGCCCATCCCACAATTTTTTTTCTTGTGGGATGGGCTTCTAGCCTGTCCCAAAATTTGATGCAAATAACTTCTACAATCTTGTCTATTACTTCAAGTAACTGGGTGAAAGTAAAATGCCGCAGCTAACACAATATATGTTGCTAAAAGTAGCACTCCTTCCAGCCAATTAGAACGTCCGTCGAGACTAATTAGATTAGCGATTGTCACAGCAATGGCAACCGCAACCACCTCAAACGGATTAAAGTTTAAATCCATCGGCTGATGAATCACTATACCGATAATCACCAACACCGGCGCTACCAGCAAAGCAACTAGCAAACTCGAACCCATTGCGACAGAAACTGACAAATCCATATTGTTTTTCATCGCAACTCCCACCGCAGTTACATATTCGGCCGCGCCGCCCACAATCGGCAACAAAATAACCCCTGTAAACAGCGGTGTCAATCCCAATCCTTTGGTAGTTTCTTCGACAACACCCACGAAAATTTCTGATTCAAAAGCAACGGCAATAGTTGAAGCAACTAGCACCCCTATCCACAGCCACAAATTCGGTTTGTGCGCGGTGGATTCATCATTTTGAGGATTTTCTGACTCTAGTTCTAGCAAGCTGACTTCGTAAAGATAGCTGTGAGTTTTTAAGGAAAATAGCAGTGTTAGCGCGTAAACTGCAATTAGGACGATCGCAGTTATCAACGAAAGATTCTGAATCGCTGCGGGTTCGACTCCATTGGATGTGTAAATTACCATTGTCGGCAGCAGAATCGCAATCACTGCGAGAGTCATGGTGGAACCGTTCACCCGCGCGATAATTGGCTTGAATTCTTGTTCTTTGTAACGGATTCCTCCTAGCAGCATGGAAAATCCCATAACTAAGAGTAAGTTGCTGATAATTGTGCCGGTGATGCTGGCTTTCACGATGTCAATTAAGCCAGCTCTTAGGGCAACTATGGCAATAATTAATTCCGTAGCATTGCCGAAGACTGCATTTAATAAGCCGCCTATGGATGGCCCTGTGACGATCGCCACTTCTTCTGTTGCCGTGCTCAACCAAATCGCCAGAGGTATAATGCCTAAAGCGGATGTGATGAAAACTGTGAGGGAACCCCAGTGCAAATACTCAGCGGCGATGGAAATGGGGATGAAAACTAACAGGGCTATGGAAAGAATTTTTTTGATTGACATAGCGCATCGGATGGTGTATTGAAGGGTGAGGTCGAGTTAAATTGGCGATCGCAAAATTGATTTTACACTATTCAACTATTTTCTGACAATTCTGGTGGCGAGTGCGATCGATAATTGGGAATTTTTAACCGCAAATGCACACAGATCGAGGCAGATTGAATATAATAGAATTATATCGACATCGGTGAAAAGATATGTCTCAATCTGTAGTGCCAGTTGTTGAATCAAAGCAAATTGATACTTCACCCACCTTGACGTTTGAAGAATACCGATTTTATCAAACTGATTCCGATTTACAATATGAACTGTACAAAGGCAAATTAATTCCGATGCCAACAGCAACAGTTTTACACATCAAAATTTGCGAATATTTAGTTTATAAGTTGCAGCGTTATCTAGCTGAACATAATCTTGATTTAGTAGCAAAAACAAGCTTGGGAGTGAGGACAGAAGAAGATAAATCCCGCATTCCTGATGTAGTTGTTTGCACTCAAACTCTTTTGGAACAAGCTGCTGCTAGACCAGGTGCTGGCATCCTCGATTTTGAAGAAAAGCCGCTGTTAGTGATAGAGGTAGTGAGTCAAAATCGGCGGGCAGATTATATTATTAAACGAGCCGAGTACGAACTAGCTAACGTGCCAGAATATGTGATTGTTGACCCGACACCTAACAAGCAAGTGGTGCGAGTTTTAGCCTTTATTGAAGGTGAAGAAATTTATACGCAAACAGATTTTGTGCCGGGGCAACAAATGGTATCTGTAGTATTTCCCGATCTGATATTGTCAGTGAATGAAATACTGTTTCCGCCATTAGTTGAAGGGTTGATTAAAGAAGAACAAGCTCGATCGCAGGAACTTGAACAGCAAGCTGCGGTGGAGCGCCAACGGGCTGACGAGCAGCGCCAACGGGCTGAAAGATTGGCGGCGAAGTTGCGAGAGTTAGGAGTCGATCCTGATATTATTTAGGATCAACGCTTTTCTGTGAGATCCCCGACTTCTTAAAGAAGTCGGGGAGGTGGGTATTCTGTTTGTTTAGCCGTTGCTCACTTGCTAACCATCGCATTAATTCCAGATTTATCGTTCGAGCCGCTGGCCGTCGCGGAACACTCCCGGAAAACGCTTGCCACGGGTATCAATAATTGTGCCTTTGCCGTGGGGCAATCCCTTCCGCAACTCTCCCTCGTAGCGAATACCATTAGAAAACGAACAAGTACCCCTAGCATCGAGTTCTTGACTAAAGAACTGTCCCGAACACCGGGTACCGTCGGCGCGGGTAAACACTCCTGCACCTAAAGGCTTGCCCCCCAAGAATTGACCGACAAATCGATCGCCATTAGCAAAAATGAATTGCCCCTGTCCAGTTGGCACACCCACCTTTCGATCGAGAGAAAACGGCCCAATATAGCGATCGCCATTAGTAAAAATAGCTGTCCCGGAGCTAACTTTGCCATCTCGGAAGACACCCTCGACGCGGGCATCGTCCTTAAAGATAAATTGTCCTCGACCGTTTGGCTGCCCCATACGGAACTGCCCCTCATAGCGATCGCCACCGGAGTATACATATACCCCAGTGCCGCTGGGCAAACCGTTCACGAAGCTTCCGATGTAGCTGTCGCCATTATCGTAATCGCACCTAACTCTACCCGTAGCGATCGCAGGCACACAACGACCGCTGTTAGCTCCTCCTCCTGCTTGCGCCATTGAAGGCAAGGGATAAGTCGCGTAACTACCAATTCCCAACACTGATGCAACTAATAGAGCGATTCCACTGGTTTTAAAAGGGGAAATCATTAATCAATTTTCTCCTATGCGTTTCTGGATATTATCTTGCTTTGTCCTTTGCCTTTTGTCTGATGTCCTGTCAAAACTTGCCTTGACAGCTCAATTTATCCTTTACGACAGTCCGGGTTTGCCGTTACGGAATACCCCTGGAAAGCGCCTGCCATTAACATCGATCATCGTCCCGACACCATGAGGCAGTCCCTTTCGCAATTCTCCTTCATAGCGCGTGCCGTTAGGATAATTGCAGGTAACAGAAGCATCAAGTTCTGGATTAAAAAACCTACCAGAGCAGCGAGTACCGTCTTTGCGTACTAATACCCCAGGCCCAAAGGGCGAGCCTGCAAAGAATTGTCCTTCGTAGCGATCGCCGTTAGAGTAAAAAAACTGACCCCGCCCAGCAGGTTGACTACTAATGACTTTAGTTGTCACGTTGATCACGACTGCGAACTCTCCAACGTAGCGCTCGCCGTTGGCAAAAACGACAGTCCCCGATCTCATCGTGCCGTCTTGGAACACGCCTGTGTAGCGGGCATCATCTTTAAAAATGAATGTCCCTCTACCATTAGGAACTCCATTCCTAAACTGTCCTTCGTAGCGATCGCCATTAGCGTATACATAGAGCCCCCTGCCGTCGGGCAAGCCGTTCACGAAGTCTCCCTCGTAGTTGTCGGCCCCCTCATAATTACATTTCACTCTCCCAGTAGGAGGGTTGCCTTGGCAGACGGGAGGGCGTTTGCCTTCTTCTTTTTTTGCTTCGTCTTTTGGTTGAGCCATTGAGGGCTGGGGATTAAAGAGATTAGCGACGCCGCCGATACAAGAAGCAACTAATATCGCCATCCCTAATTTTTGAATTGAACCGAGCATGGGAAATCTCCTTTGACTTCAAAATAGTAATAGAGATTTTAGAGAAGCTAAGACTTGCTGAAATATCCCATATTTTTTCATACCTAATGGTGATTTTTCAGAGCTTCACTAACTCTATATTAAGTTTACTTTCAGACTCGGATATCAGACCTGGATACAAAAAGGCAAAAATTAAGAGTTTTTGCCTTTAGCATTTTTCCGGCTCGATCGTCAATTTTTAGCGCCCCGTCACCTTATTAGCATTTGGCATACGGCTAATCACGGCATTCACAGGTTTTTGATCGCGACTTGGGGCTTTTTCCCCAACTGATTTGGCTACCTCAACGCCGTTTTGCTCCAGAATCACGATCGGATCTCCTCCTGACTTAAGATCAACCCGCTTCACCAAAACTTGCCCGTTAGACAGTCGTTGTCCTACTTTGACATATCGACTTGTTGGTTCACTCGGTACTCTAACAATCACTTGGGTCTCGTTCCCAACTTTTACTACCCCGCTGACTTCAGTACCTGTAGCGAGGTCGGTAGAAGGCGGTGGAGGAACTGCCGGCGCTTGCTGGATCGGAGGCGGATTGGGGTCTACCCACTGGGGCGGGCGCTTATCTACTGGCAGCGGTGGCAGATTCGGCACTCCTAGGGGTCTAGCTGCAATTGGCTGGGGCGGCCGCGGGGGTGCTGGACGGCGCGGATTCGTAGCGGTACGCGGATTCGTAGCGGTACGCGGATTTGTACCGGTACGCGGATTTGTACCGGCAGTTGTTGCTGGAGTTTGACGACGACTGCCCAAGTTCGGCGTATTTAGCCCCGGAACTTGGCGCGGCGAGCCTATTTGCGAGCCATCTCCTCCGGGCAGGCTAGGCTCGCCGGCGGCGCGACGGCCCAAATTCGGAGCATTCAGCGCTGGAACTTGGCGCGGCGAGCCAACTTGCGCGCCTTCGCCTCCCGGCAGAGAAGGATCTCCTAATTGTCTGGCTGCTATTAGCGGATTTCCTGCTGGGCGGCGTCCTACTGGCGGGGGGTTTAGCCCTGGTAGTTGTGGCAACGAGGCTACTTCCCGACCTAGGGCCTTCTCGCCTGCGGGCTCAGGATTTGTCGGGGTTTCGGATAGAACTGGCAGAATAGGTGCTTTTGCTATGGTTCGCCCCTCATAGTCTTGATCGCGGACGGCTGCATCAAGTCTATTCTTGCCCTGCCGCCAAACTGCTTGCAGCAAATTTATTCGCGTCACGCAGGACAGTTCCCCCCTTCTTTCTGTCGGCGGTCGATATACCTCAATTGCCTCTGCAATTTCGGGCACGATGGAACACCGGAGAGCATCAGCAGGTGATTTGTCTCCGTAAAGGTTCCACAACCTAGAGGCTGTCACATATTCATCCAGGGTCTTTTCTATTCTTCGGAAGAATGGCCGGTTAGTTAGGAGTAACTCTCGTCTGGTTGAATTCTTTTCTCCTTCTTTTCCGTAAATAGTCCTGACTAATGTCCCCAGATCCGTACCGTACTCAGAATATTTTGTGGTGTCATCCAGCAGAGCCTGAAGCGTCCTGAACTCGCTGACAACGCCTTTTGCTGTCGGGCTGAGATTGATTTGGGGAGCGGCCGGGCCTCTGAGCTTAGTTCCTCCAATTTGGACTGGGCGGGATAGCTCTGGCAGTGTAGGGATCGTGGCAACCAGTCGCTGTGGCAGTTTGGGCAACAGATTGACTGTCATCGGCCCTGCTGCGACTTCGGCAGATCCGGCTGGGTTTTGAACTGCGATCGGGGGAAGGACTGCAAAGGGGTCTGACAGACCGGTATTGGCTGGCGTCAATGGGCCTTGGGATAGGGGCTGACCAGCGGGTGTTTTTTTAGCCTGGTTCTTGTTGTCGCCAATGCCTGTTTGAGCTTGTCTGGCGCGTTCGTCGGGATTGGTCGATCGAATTAACCCTGGTGGCTGGGCCGCGACGATGGGGGACGAGAAAGTCTGAGTTCCTGGGGTGGGGCTGCCGGAGGCTGCCGGAGACGGAGAAGCTGTACTGGGACTGGGGCTGGGACTGGCTGTGTTGCTGCCCCCGTCGCCGCAGCCTCCGATCGAGAAAGCTAGTAGTCCTATAGTCGCAAAATATAAAAGTTTGTGCATTGCCGATCGCCCCTAAATGCTTAATTTCCGCGCCAACCAGACTCTACAATTAAAGCAGGTTGTCGTTTTAAGTTTATCTGTTCGATGTTATGCGATCACTTGAAAATTGCCAAGTTAATCTTGACGATTTGATATTGGAGGGGCGTTGGGTTTTTGCAACCGGTTAGGATTTTAATGCCGAGCGCTTTTCGACATTATTGAATCAATCAAGGCATTTCTATGGTATGAAAAGTGATTCTCCAGCGGATGAGCGCGATCGCCCAAATTATTTCTGCGGCCGCTGCGGTGGCAGTTGGCTCAGTGGGGCGGTGATGTGCAGGCTCAATCAAATCAGCCAAAAACTAAGTTGATGAAATTCTTGCCCGATGTGAGTTCTCAGCACCTCGATCGCATAACAGCATCGGAGTCAAAACAGGCAATTTGTAGTTGAATTTATTTCTTGAGGCAGTAGCAAAACGCAGCCAAGTGTGGTATCGTTTTGAGTGTTTCAAGACCCACAGACCGTTAAACTCTATGTGAAAATCCGCCCGCTGTTGATGCGATCGGGTAACAGTCTCAGAGTTTAGATTCACAGTTCAAGGCAAGGCAATCAATTAAACAAACAGCAAAGCAGCTTGAAATTAGTTCCCAAAATGCTGCGGCTGAGGGAATTTTGGTTGGGATTGTTGGGCCGAAGCGTCAAAAATCTGTAAACTGATGAGCGGAAGATGTTCCGCAAAATCGGAAATCATGACGATCGAGAAATTAATTATTGTAAATAGGTATTCGCATGGCACAAACCTCTGTATCTCCTGTAGTGCTGATTATTCTAGACGGCTGGGGTTATCGTGAAGCAAAAGACGGAAATGCGATCGCCTTAGCGAAAACACCCGTGATGGACAGTCTCTGGGCAGCTTATCCCAGAACTCTGATTCACACATCGGGCCGGGCGGTAGGGCTTCCAGACGGGCAAATGGGCAACTCGGAAGTCGGTCACTTAAATCTGGGCGCAGGCCGCGTGGTTCCTCAAGAGTTGGTAAGGATCTCGGATGCTGTCGAAGATGGTTCTTTGCTCGAAAACCGGGCGCTGGTTAAACTTTGCAAGGAAGTGCGCCGTCGGGGCGGCAAGTTGCACCTGACTGGTCTTTGTTCCGAGGGCGGAGTACACTCGCATCTGAGTCATATTTTGGGTTTGCTAAAGCTAGCAAAGGCACAGGGAATTTCTGAGGTTTGTATCCACGCGATTACAGACGGCCGCGATACTACTCCGAAAGAGGGCGTGGAAGCTCTAGGCAAGATTGAAGGTTATATCAAACAGGTAGGAGTGGGTAGGATTGCTACCATCAGCGGCCGCTATTACGCGATGGACAGGGACAAACGCTGGGATCGGGTGCAGCGGGCTTACGAGGTGATGACGATTGAGGGCGCACCTGATGGTCGATCGGCAGTTAATGTGTTGCAGGCATCCTATGCTGAAGGAGTGACCGACGAGTTTGCGATTCCGACTCGGATTACCCCAGGATCTGTGGCATCCGGGGATGGGATGATTTTCTTCAATTTTCGCCCGGACAGGGCTAGAGAGTTGACTCAGGCCTTTGTAGCGCCCGATTTCAATGGGTTTGAACGGCAGTTAATTGAGCCACTGGCGTTTGCGAGTTTTACTCAGTACGACCCAAAACTGTCGTCGGTACTCGTGGCTTTTGAACCGCAGAATTTGAACAATATTCTGGGCGAGGTGATTTCTAAGCACGGTTTGCGGCAGTTGCGGACGGCGGAAACTGAAAAGTACGCTCATGTGACTTATTTTTTTAATGGCGGTCTGGAAGAGCCTTTTGAGGGGGAAGACCGGGAGTTGGTGCAGAGTCCGATGGTGGCGACTTACGATGAGGCGCCGGAAATGTCCGCCGCTGAGGTGACGGATGTGGCGCTGGCGGCTTTATCCAAGGGGATTTATTCGTTTGTGGTGCTTAACTACGCTAACCCGGATATGGTTGGTCATACGGGGATGATCGATGCGACGATAATTGCGGTTCAAACTGTGGATAAATGTTTGGGGCGGCTGTTGACGGGCATTAGTAAAGCTGGAGGAACGGCAATTATTATTGCTGACCACGGAAATGCTGAGGTGATGTTCGACGAGAATGGGAATCCTTGGACTGCTCACACTACTAATCCGGTGCCGTTTATTCTGATAGAGGGCGAAGGTCTGAAGATTCCGGCTCATGGAACTGAGATTCCTCTGAGGGCGGACGGCTGTTTGGCTGATATTGCGCCGACGATTCTGGAGCTGTTGAGGTTGCCTCAGCCGCCGGAGATGACGGGACGTTCTATGATTGAGCCGGCTGAGTTTGAAGTTCGCGCTAATCGCACTCCGGTGCGGGTGCGGCTGTAGCAAGTCAGGATACACGCAGGGACACAGCACCGTGCCCAGAGGTGTCAAGTTAAGGCTGAAAACCTTTGTATCTCTGGTTTGTATCCAAGTCTAGATCCCCCTAAATCCCCCTTAAGAAGGGGGACTTTGAGAAAACTCCGGTTCCCCCCTTCTTAAGGGGGGCTAGGGGGGATCTGGCCTTGGCTGCGAACGAGATATACAAAGATTTCCAGGCGATTGTTGACACTTTCGGAAAGGCAGTGCTGTGTCCATAAGTGATGTTGTGTGCGATCGACCAAATTTGATATAATCATAGATTACCGATTACTAATTACCAATTACCCCGAATTGTCAGGAACTCAGGGCTAAAGCCACTGAGCTTGAAAGAGAAATCTAACAAGCTATTCTGACCAGCCTAAGTCTTAACTGACTACGTTATTTAGGTCACGACACCAGCGAATGCGAAGCTAGTTTTCTGCTCTGTCGCTTGTGATTAAACAGTTCTAAAGTCCCTGGAACAGTGTCACAAGCCCAACAAGCCCTTATAACATTGGCGAAGCTAACATCACCCCCGCAAGGGAGAGGCAGAAATGCCAAACATTATGCGTACAGGATTGGGAGATTTGAAACGGTAACTGTCCCGTTGAAAGTGTAGTACAAAAGCACACCGAACCAACCAATCCCAAGGCGGTAATGGAAAGATTCAACGCGATTGAAATCGCCGAGCCGCTTCCCTCTCAGGACTAAAGTCTCTGAGTTTCCCTCTCAGGACTAAAGTCTCTGAGTTTCCCACTTACCGAGTTTGTTTATGAATATTGTTGCTGTGTTACAAGTTATCTGGTCTTTGTCTGCTTTCGGACTTGTGATTTTGGTGTTGCTACACAGTCCTAAAGGCGATGGCATTGGAGGGATTGGTGGCCAAGCTCAATTGTTTACGAGCGCCAAGAGTGCGGAAACGAGTCTGAACCGAATTACTTGGGGTTTGTGTATTGTTTTTATGGGTTTGACTGTAATTTTGAGTGCTGGTTGGTTGACTCCTAAGTTGTAAGATTAGGATTTTTAACGGCAGATGTAGGCAGATAAACGCAGATGAACGCAGATGAAGTTGATATAATCTGAATTTATCTGCGTTTGTTTTTGTGTATCTGTGGTCATAAAAATGCGGTTGTGGAAAGTTACGATAAAAGCTCGATTGCTGCTCGGTTTTGGATTGGCTTTATGTTGTTTTAGCCTGATAATTTTTACTCAGGTTAATACTCTGGCGGTGAGTCTTTCTCCTCTGGCGAATAGTTGGCCGGCTGCACAGGTTCACGCTTTGCCGCCAATGCTGGCCAATTGGCAAGATGCAACGGATAGCGGTGATTATTTTGACCAGGTTAAACCGCCGACTGTCGGTCATTTGCTGTGGTCGAAGTTTCCGATTCAGGTTTATGTTGATCCGGTTGATGCTAATAAGTCTCAAGCATGGATAACGGCTGTTTTGGATGTTGTCCGGGAATGGGGGGTTTATTTGCCTTTGGAAGTGGTGGATAGTTCCGAGGTGGCTGATATTAGAATTTTACGTCAGGTTCCGCCTTTGCGTCAAGGGGTTTTGCGATCGCGCTCTGGGGAATCTACCTATGAGTTGTACAATCGTCGGGATGGGGATAAAACTGTTTTATCTCATCGGTTTTCGGTGTATTTGAATCCGAATCAAGTGGGTAAGTATGTTCCGGCGACGGCGCGGCACGAGTTGGGACACGCTTTGGGAATTTGGGGCCACAGTTTGCTGGAAACTGATGTGCTTTATTTTTCTCAGGTGCGGAATCCTCCGGCTATTTCTGCGAGGGATGTTAATACTTTGAAGCGGGTTTATCAACAGCCGACTAGGTTGGGTTGGGAATTGTAGTTTCGGGCGAATAGAATTCGAGACTACACACACGAAGTCCACATTCGCGGACTATAATAAGCACACGATAGTTAATAGGAAAGAGAAGAAAGATGAAAGATGAAGCTTTTGGGATTGTGCCAGTTTTTGCGACTGAAACTGATAGTTTATTTTTGTTGATTCAACATCAAGCCGGACATTGGGCGTTTCCCAAAGGTCACGCGAATCCGGGGGAATCGGCGCTAGAAACGGCGAAGCGGGAGTTTGATGAGGAAACTGGCATCCGCGATTGTGAAGTGCTTGAGGAGCCTAGTTTTGTGGAACGTTATTCCTTTGTTAAGGAAGGGAAGCCTAGTTCGGTGCAACATTATTCCTCTGCGAAGGAAGGAGAATCAATTGAAAAGACTGTTACTTACTTTTTGGCTTTTGTAAATTCAATGGAAGTTCAGTTGCAAGTAGAGGAAGTTAAAAATTCGGCTTGGACTTCCTTTGAGGATGCAGTTAAGCTGATTACTTTTGATGGGAATCGGCAAATTTTAAGGGAAGTCAAAGCATTTTTGGACGCGAGGAATGAGTGTTAATCAGTCTTGGACGCACTGTTTATGTAGAGGGCGCCGCACCTTAGGCTATAAGTAGTGTGTCAAAGCACTTTTTGCGTCCAGGATTGTTAAGAAATAGTCCGGTTATACGAGCGCCATTAAATTTGTACTAAGGACTTTAGTGCTGAGTGAATACAAGCTTTTAGAGAGGGTTCCAGTCCTTATTACAAAAAAATTGTTTTGTTAAATACCCGACATCTTCAAGAAGTCGGGTATCTAGGTATTCTGTGAGATTATTTGTTGGTTTTCTGGGCTTTGGCGTGCTGTTGCAGGCGAGAGAAAACGTTGTAGGCGTCGGGGCCTGGATTACCGTGTTCTACAGCGCCGTCGATGGGGCCGTCGATGGCTTTCCAAGCTGGAATTCCGCCTTTTAGTTCGGCGACTTTTCTAAAGCCGGCTGCGCGGAGAAGATTGGCTGCTTCTGCTGTTTGTTGGTCGGTTTCGCCGTAGATGTAGATGTCGCGAACTGGCTCTAGACTGGATTTTGCGCGCTCTACTAATTCGTCGATTGGCATCGGTACGGCGCCAGTAATGCGGCTTTTGTCGAAGCTTTCAAAGTCGCGGGCGTCGATGATTGTGAGTCCGGGTTCGCCCCAATCTAAGCGGGCTTTGAGGTCGTGGCTGGATACTTGGGCTGTTAAACCGGGTGGGGTGGGAGTCAAATCTGGCAGTTTTTCTTTGATGTCTGCAATTTGGTCGGGAATAGTTTTCATGGGTAAAGTGTTGTTGAATGTTTTGATTGCCATTGCAATGTAACGAGATGTGTTGGTTGAATGCGTCTTTCTAAAGACAGAATCGGGCATTGAACTAAAGTCGCAGTTAAGCTGATTTGCTGGTGGTTGACTGCGGTTGGGAGCGCTATTTTTGTTGAGGTTGCTAAGCTGTAGCCGGCTTGGATGCGGATTGTTTTGATTGAAATGTACGATCGATCTTATTGACTGTAGATATTTTGAAGTGCGATCGATCGCCCAACCAGTCATTGTATCAAATAAGCAAATTTTAGTCAATCCAATGATTTTTAAATGAAATTTGCTGTATGTTGTGCGCAGCCTCGTGCGTTATTTTGCTGAGAAGTTTAGATGTTTTTCAGCCAAATTTCTGGTAAAATTTGATACTAACAATAGATATTAGAAGGTATGAATATGTCTGAGAACAATGAAATTGCGGTGCCTAAAACTTTGACACCCCAAGAGCAAGCGGTTTGGGATGCGAAGGCGAAAGTTCGAGTGTTACTGAATTTGTGGGATTTGGGCGCAGGTCAAATTCCGGTTAAAAAGGGCGATTTGACTAAGCGGATTGTTCGCACTAATGAGACGAGTCAGAAATATCTGGGAGTGCTCGCGGAGTTGCAGGAAGCTGGGGCGATTGAGTATTCGCTGGTAAATCGGGTGACGCGGTTGGAGTTGAGCGCGAAGGGGAAGGAGGTTTTGGCGGATGGCCTGCAAAGTCCCGATTCTCTGTTTGAGTTTGATGGTTCTCAAATCGGTACTCGGCTGGGAAATGCTTTGCTGAAGTGGATTCGGCATCAGGATGGTGCGGCGGGTGTTGCTGTGGAGACGGGGAAGAAGGCTGGAGGGGCGATCGCATCCTATGACAATTTTAAGGCTTTGGCGATCGATGTGTACGACACCTTGAACCGGGATTATAACTTAGACGATTTAGTGCCGATTTATCGGATGCGGCGAGAAATTGGGGAAAGGGTAGGGCGATCTCAGTTCAATGAGTGGCTTTTGGAAATGCAGGCTCAAGATATTCTCCAACTTATAGGTGGCAGTGTAGAAGACAGCGCCCCCGACAAAATCGAAGATTCTATCACCACAAAAGTGAACGGTTTGCGCTGCTATGTCAAGCGTTTAACCTAATTAACTTGAGTTAGTAGTGCATTCGCTCCTTTATCTTCACACACGCACAAAACGATGAATGACTTTCACTCCTCAATCCCCGACCTCAATAAAGCTATTACAAGTCAAAACCCTTTTGACAGATCGTTAATAGTCAGGAGCAATGATATTTGGAAGCCAAGTTTTCCTGACGTTCCTTCTATCAATGCTCATGCCTCTGATGCTATCTTTCAGGCGATAGAGCAAATCCGCGCGGGGTATCGTACAGTTAGTGGCATCACGATCAAAGCTGAAAAAGGTCTAGGAAAAAGCCACCTAATCAGTCGGATTCGCAGCCGCCTTCTGGATGAAGGTGGTTCTTTCTTTGTTTATATGAGCGACGTAGACTATGGAAACTTAAACCGAGTCCACGCTAACTTTCTAAACACTTTGTCTTTAAGCCTGAAACAGATTGGTAACGAAGGCGTAATGCAGTGGCAAGAATTAGCAACTGCTTTGATAAATGAGGCATTAGGAAAAACTCACATACCTCAAAATTTAGTCAAGCAATTTTCGGGGGCATTAGCTAAAAATCCTAAATTAGTCGATCGTTTAACTGAAAAAGTGCTTCAACTGAAGTCAAACATCGAAAATCCTTATTTGATCCAGGCTATTCTGTGGACACTTGCTTCAGATAAGGTGAGCTTTGCAACCAACTGGCTGTCTGGAAAAGCTTTGGCACAAGCACAAGCTGATGCAATGGGTTTACCAAATTCTACGGAAGAGGATAAAGAAGGCGAAGCATTTCAGACTGTTTGCCAAATTTTAGACTTAATCGGTGATTACAGAACTCTAGTAATTGGCTTTGATGAGTTAGAGAGTGTAGATCGGAATGAAGCTGGTTTCAACAGGGCGCAGGTCGTCGCGCTCTTAGTAAAAGACCTGTACGGTAAAATTAAACGAGGTGTCTTAATGACAGCTATGTTTGATGAAACTTGGCAATTTCAAATTAGAGCATTACCCCAGGCTGAGTCAGTCACAGCTAGAATGGGTGAAAAGATTTTTGATTTACAGTATCTGAATGCTGATGATGTAGTGACTCTAGTTTCTCAATGGCTCAAAGAATTTTATGACAGTAAAGGTTTAACTCCACCTTATCCCGTTTATCCTTTTCATGAAGGTGAATTAAGAGAACTGGGAAAAGAAAAATTAATTGTCAGAAAGGTTTTAGAGGAGTGTGCTAAGAATTGGAAAGTACCTGACGATCCTACTCCACCGCCAAAAGCAGCAGATCCACTCCATCAAGTTGAACTTGCTTTTAACAACGAACTGAATGCACTTGAGGAAACAATCGAAAAATATTTTGACGATAGCGATATTTTAGCCGAGGCTCTATATTTCGCCTTCCTTGCAGTCAAAGGGGAGACTGTGGAACGAGTGCAAGTTGAGGAGATTGAAAAGGTACAAACTAAAGCTGTAGACAAAGGTTATCTCGATTTTAGAATTCGAGGCAAAGAAAATGGAAAGTCTGTCAAGATAGTAGTAGCAGTTGTCCAAGAATCTGGGGCAAAGTTTGTCAGTGCCGCATTAAAGCGATTAATTGAGTATCAAAAGTTTGATATGACTCGCGGTTGTTTAGTTCGTTCTAAAGATGTTAAACCGAAGACTGTAGGAAAACAGTGTTTGGATAAACTTCTTTCTCAAGAACTAGGTGGAGAATTTGTCAAGCTTGCAAGTGAAGATATCAAGCCTCTCTTAGCCATTTATTTGGTCAACAAAGCTCGCACAGAGTACGATGTAACCGAAGAGAAAATACGGGAGTTTATTGTTCAGAAAAAACTCGCGACTGAAAATTATATAATTTGTGAAATTCTTAGCGATCCATCGGGTCAGATTCCTGATGGGTTAGTTGATGAAAATGAGATAGCTGAAAGTACCTTCATATCTGATACAACGGAAATTAACAACCTCGACGAAGCACTTGATAAATTATTAGGTCAATAAGTGGATGAGTTATTCTGTTTTTGTTGATACGGCTTTGCAGTTACCTGCGCCAGATGTGGAAGCCTTAATCGAAGGGCGAGTGATTGCAGCCATGCCTCGCGTGTTCATCGAGCGTGGTCGGTCATTTGCCCTATATCCAGCCAATATCTCGATTAATTTGCTACCCCATGAGCAATACTACCGATCGAGTTTTTTACCAATTGCTAAAACCTCATTTTCTCAGTTAAGTTCTGAGACGGTTTTGATAAAAGCTTGGGCTAGGTGCGAATTTTGCCAAATACTAAACGATCCAGAATCATTAGAAGCTTTATCGCGGTTAACCATCTGGAAAACAGAGGCGCTACAGCAAATTCTCCAGCAGCGTCGTTATATTTTTCTAGCTCATCTTCGCGTTTATCTGCTACCTCAGCCGCTGGAAATGCCAGTGCATCCCAGCGGCAATTTTGTATCTTTGCCAAAATCCCTAACTGTGACTGATTCAACGCCTGTTTTGAGCGAATCTATCTTTGCTAAACGCCGTCAACAACTGGAAAAACTAGAGCCTCCCGAACATCCAGAATTGGAAGAGTTGCAAAGTGCATTAGTGCATTTATCCACCACCAACCCAAAAGCCAAACAACTAGATGCAGAACTCAAAATGTTTCTCGGTTGGTCGGAAAAATCACCAACAACACGACTCGATCCAGATTTAGGTTGGATTCAAACAATTTCACAAATCGGCAATTCTAGCGACGGTAACGGCTTTGAAAAATTAGTCCGCAAAGGTTTTATCAAGCTAGGTTTCGGAAATTCTAACAGCAAACCAGAAGCCAGTCTCGATCCTGAATCAACCGGCGGCGCTGGCGGCTTAGATTTCTACTGTGAAACTCCCTATCAGGTAGTGGGAGAATGCAAAGCTACCAAAAGTGAAACTGTAGCTGATGGAACGCCAGCGCAACTTATCAAGTTAGGACACAAGCATCTTCAGGAACAATACAACTGCTGTATTAAGATAATTATGGCCGCTGGTCAGTTAAATAGACACGCTAAACAAACTGCTATCGGAAACCACATGAATGTCATTCGCCCTGAAACATTGCAAAAACTTGTTGAATTGAAAGCTAAACACCCAGGAGCGGTTAATTTATTAGACTTAAAACCGTGTTTAGAGCAAGAACCGTTTGGCGAAGATGCTGATCTTAAAGTGAATCGTTATATTGAGCGAGTTTGGGAAAAGCTTAAAGTGCGATCGCACGTTCTGGATATTCTGAAAAAATATCACGAAAATACTGGTTCTGAACGAGCAAGTGTGGATGTTCTTAGCGGCGCGTATTCAATGTCTAACCCACCGCAGAAGTTGTCCCGCGAAGAGTTGCACGAAATGTTAGTAGAACTTTCTTCTCCGCTGACAGGTTATGCAGGGCGAATTAAAGGCGAGAATTTAGGGCGCGATCGCTTTTATTTCCTCCGCGACTTGCTGCTGGATGATTGAGATGCGTCAAGGGCGATTCATGATCCCGATAGCTGCGATCGCGCACTTTATCCAATATCCTACACAGAATCAGGATCTACGCCTAATTCCCGCAACCTCGCCGCCAATCTTTCAGCCTTCTGCAATCGCGCTTGTTCTTCCTTAATCAACCCTTCCACCAATGGCGGACATAATATTTCATTAACTGATAATCTCAGATTGGGAAATACTACAGATACCATTTCCTCACCAGGCAAATAATCTATCTGTGTGTAAGTTTCTTCACCTTCAGGAAATGCCGAAACTCGCACTCGCTGTCTGTTTTCTGTCGGGTCAACAATCACATATTCCGGCACGTTAGCTAGTTCGTACTCTCCTCGTTTAAGTACATAATCTGCGCGTCGATCTTTGCCAACTACTTCTATTAATAATAAAGGCGTTTCATCAAAGTCAAGGACGGCCCCTCCGGGTCTAGCAGCAACTTGTTCTAAAAGACTTTGAGTGCAAACAACTATATCAGGGATGCGGGATGAATTTTCTTCGGTTCTGACTCCTAAATTTTTTTTGACGACTAAATCAAGATTGTTTTTAGCTAGGTGACGCTGCAATTTATAAACCAAATACTCACAAATATTTCTGTGTAGAATTGTAATTGCTATTGGTATTAATTGACCTTTGTGCAGTTCATGTTTTACCTCGTCATCGACTTGATAAAATCGGTATTCTTCAAAGGTTAATGTGGGCGAAGTATCGAGCTGTTTTTCTTCGATTGCTGGCACAACAGATTGAGACATATATTTTTACCTATCTCGATAGTTTGCTATTCTACTCAATTTTAATTTTAACACTCAAGTTATTAGTTAGAAAAAGTACGGGATAGCTTTGTTGCGCGCACTTCATCCAATATCCTACACAGAATCAGGATCTACGCCCAACTCCCGCAACCTCGCCACCAATTTTTCGGCACGTTGACGCTCATCATCAGCCCGTTGACTCTCATCATTAGCCCGTTGACGTTCCGTTGCAGCCTGTTGACGTTCATCATCAGCCCGTTGACGTTCATCATTAGCGCGTTGACGTTCCGTTGCAGCTTCCTGTCCAAGTTCCAGTAACCGTGCTCGTTCTGCGTTAATTAACTCCTCTACCAAGGTTGGGTTTAGTATTTCATCCACTGATAAAATCAGATCGGGAAATACTACAGATACCATTTCCTCACCCGGCAAGTAATCTGTATATGTGTAACCATCTTCACCTTCAATCAATGCAAAAAGTCGGATTTTTTGCTTGCCATTTTTAGGGTCAACAATGCAATATTCCGGCACATTTGCTAATTCATACTCTCCCCGTTTGATCACGTAATCAGCCCGCCGATTTTCGCTGACAACTTCTACCACTAACAGTGGCTTTTCATCAAAATTGAGGATGCCTGCACCGGGTCGAGCAGCAGCTTGTTCTAAAAGACTTTTAGTGCAGACGACTACATCTGGGATGCGCGATTTATCTTCATCTGTTCTTACTCCCAGACCAGTTTTTACTACTAAATCGAGATTGTGAGCGGCTAGGTAACGCTGCAATTTGTAAACTAAATATTCGCAAATCTTGATGTGTAAAACTGTTGCTGTTGGCATCGGGATTAATTTGCCTTTGTACAGTTCATATTGTACATCTATATCTCCTTGATAAAATCGGTATTCTTCAAAGGTTAAAGTTGGGGAAGTATCAATTTGCTTTTCTTCTAAAACTGGGGCGATCGATTGAGACATAGGTTTTGGTATGAGTTTACTTTTATATAGTTACTATTGTAGATCAGATCACCATTTGGGCGATCGCCTCAATAGGGCCGTAGCTGCCTCACTGTTGAGAGGTCTAGAGAAAAAGTACCCCTGACCGTACTCGCAGCCGATCGCCCGCAGTTGAGCCAATTGAACGGGGGTTTCGAGACCTTCTGCGACTACCTCCATCCCCAAACTGCGCGCCAGCATGACGATCGCCCGCACGATTTCCAAATTTTCGCCCATTTCCCCGATGCGACTGACAAAAGAGCGATCGACCTTCAAAATATTAATCGGGAACCTGTGCAAATAACTCAGAGACGAATAACCAGTACCGAAATCATCAATACACAGCCCGATCCCCAACTCTCTCAACTGCAAAAGCATCGCCACCGCCGCTTCCCCATCTTCCATTACCACAGTCTCAGTAATCTCCAACTTCAAACAGCGAGCATCAACACCCGTTTCCTGCAAAACTTGCTTAATTTGCTCGATCGACTCCGGCTCCGAAAACTGCCTCCCCGAAAGATTTACTGCCACTGTCAGCCGCGAATTTCCCACTGGCAAATTCAAACTCTGCCATTTAATAATTTGGCGGCAGCTTTCGCTCAAAACCCACAAACCCAAAGGCAGAATTAACCCAGTTTCCTCCGCCATCGCAATAAATTCCATCGGAGAAACTAAACCGCGTTCCGGGTGCAGCCAGCGCACCAGCGCCTCAAATCCGATCACTGAGCCAGTTTTCAAACAAACTATCGGCTGATAATAAACAGTAAAAGGACATTCCAATTTAGGAGGATCAAATTGCAATTTTGGATGCCCCAACTTCCAGTCGATTTCGCTGATAGGTGAATTTTCCCCCACCTGGCCACCTCCGAAATCCACGATCGAATATTTCCAATTCAGTTCATCAACCGACTCCCGCAAATCGTGTTCCAAGTGCATCAAAGCCACCGCGCGAGTGTGCATCGCACTCGTAAACACTTCGTAGCGAGCTTTACCGAGAGCTTTTGCCCGGTACATCGCAATATCAGCATCGCGCAAAATATCTCCAGGTAACTGATATTTTTCGGTACTCAAAGCAATGCCAATACTAGCAGTAATTAAAACTTTATGACCTTCCAAAAAAAGTGGTCGTTCGATCGCCTTGTGAATTTCCTTTGCTTGGGCGATGGCTTCATCAACACCTTGAATTTCCTCCAGCAAAATCACAAACTCATCTCCCCCCAGACGAGCCGCCGTATCGCCAGGGCGCAAACAAGTCAAGAGACGGCGGGCCACAGCCACCAACAGCCGATCGCCCGTGCCGTGTCCCTGGCTGTCATTAATCACCTTAAACCTGTCCAAATCCAGAAACAGCACCGCAAACTGATAGCTCGGATGCCGTTTGACGCGGGCAAAAGCTTGCTCCAACCTGTCAGTCAACAAAGCGCGGTTCGGCAACTCCGTCAGCGCGTCGTGCAAAGCATCGTGCAACAATTGGTCTTCAGCTACCTTGCGTTCAGTCACATCATGACAGTTGACCACAATTCCCCGCACCGAAGGTTCGTCGAGCAAATTCGTCGCCACCGCTTCCAACGCGCACCAGGAACCGTCCTTGTGCTGCACTCGGTATTCCGCCAATCCCATGCCAACTTTGGGCATTTGGATGATACTTTTGAACACTTGAGTCACCATCGGCAGTTCATCGGGGTGAATCAAGTCAAATACAGAGCGGCCGAGCACTTCCGCCGTCGGGTAGCCCAAAATCCGCTCTAGCGAAGGAGAGACATAGCGGCAAAAGCCTTTGTCGTCGAGAATTACAATAATGTCTCTAGCATTTTCAATCAGCGATCGAAAACGCTTCTCGCTTTTCCGCAGTTCTTGTTCCGTGCGCTTGCGATCGGTAATGTCGGTATTCATGTAAATCAGACCGACAATTTTCCCTGTCGGGTCTTTAATCGCATCGGCCCGCAGCAGCACTTGCAAAATTTCGCCGCTTTTTGTGCGGTTGGTAACTTCACCAGACCAAGAATAACCTAGGGCGATCGTGTCGAGTACCTCCGCGATGACGGCAGAGTCTGCAAAAACTGCCGGTATACCTCCAGCTAGTTTAAATTCCTCTGCGGTGTCCCATTCAAATAGCTGAGAAAACGCTGGATTTTGATAGATGTGAGTGCCCGAAACATCGCTGATGCCGATCGCGTCGCTCGAACTTTCCACCGCCTTGCGAGTCAGCACCAGAGCTTCTTCTGCCAGTTTGCGCTCGGTAATATCAATTCCTACCAGACAAGCTGAATTGCCCCGATCGTACTTTTGAGCCACAATCAAATAATGTCCCGCCGACTGTCCCCCCTCCGTTTTCACCTTAACGCTGAGTTCTTTAACCGCTTCCGTAGCGTCGCCGGCAAAAAACTCCACCAAAAAAGAGTGAAAATCCTCGCTAGCGCCCAGAAAACCGATATCTTGACCGACAAAGGCCGACGGCGGCAAACCGTGCAGTTTGGCTAAGTGCTGGTTAGCCCCCAAATAGCGCAAATCTGAGCTAATCCAAGACACTGTTCCCGGAACTGCTTCCAAAATCGTTTGCAGTTGGTCGTTAGCTTGCTGCAAAGCTTCCTGGATTTCTATGCGCTCGGACAAGTCCGACTGAACTCCTACAAAGTGAGTCAAATTACCGCTGTCGTCTCGCAGGGGAGATAGGGACAATTTGTTCCAAAAAGGAGTGCCGTCTTTGCGATAATTTTTGATTGTTGCCTGGATTTCTCGACCTTGGCGCAAGGCGTCGCGGATCTTAGCTACGGTAGCGCGATCGGTATCGGGGCCTTGCAAAAATCGGCAGTTGCGCCCCAAGACTTCATCGGCGGAGTAACCCGTAAGCCGCTCAAAGGCCCGATTGCAATAAAGTATGGGACAGCCTGGTGCGATGGCATCAGCAATGATAATACCGCTGCTAGTCGCTGCCAAAGCTCGATCGCGCAGCCACAGTGATTCTGAAGTCGTATCGCGATCGGCTACGTCCCCCACTTCACCTAAATTATAAATTGACTGGTTATTCCGATTTCCCATCAGCCAAACTTTCAACTAAACCTTGACAATTTCCGAGTTGTTTATTACTTTAACGTTTTTCAGGACTCGCGAACGTAGATTGCATCTTGGCCTTTAACTAAGCGGGATTTCTCGTTAGTTGTTAGTTGTATTTTCTGCGCTTGCTGTGCCGACAGTTACAAAAAGCACATCTTCACTTCCGCAGTGAAAAACCCTCTATTCTTATCCCCCTCAGACTCTCTCCCCCTCTCCCCTTCTCCCCGCGAGCTGGCAATCATGATCCGCAGCAGCTTATTTAGCAGGAGTTGCAGCTTGAGAACTCGGCGGCGCAATATTAATTAACGGCAAAGTTCCCCCTCCTCCCATTACTGTCGGAAACTGGCCGTTCCATTTTTCAATCGCTTGCTGCTGCAAAATTTCGGCTGTTAAAGTTTGTCGCTGCAAGCGTTGAGCTTCAGCTTTGCCTTTAGCACGGTTAATTTCAGCTTGAGCATCTTGGGTTGCTTTTTTCACTGTAAATTCTGCTTGTTTGGCTTCTTGTTCTGCTATTTGTTTGGATTCGATGGCTTTGCTAAATTCTGGAGAAAAGCCAAAATCTATTAACGAAACATCTCTGACAATTACGCCGTAAGGTTCCAAGCGCTTTTTGAGGCTGTTGTCGATTTCTGTTTTAAGTTCGGTGCGCTTAGTGATAATTTCTTCGGCGGTTTTTTTAGAAGTTGCTGCTTTGAGAACTTCGGAAATAGCCGGGTTCAGAATGCTGGCAACAATTTGTTCTTCATCTCCTACTTGTTGGAAAATTTGATTAACTTTTGCGGGGTCAACATTCCAGTTGACTGCCAAATCTGTAGTAATGCTTTGCAAATCTTTGGATGCTGCATCTGCTTTCACATCGGTTTTTTGTACCCGCACGCTGAGAGTTTTGACAGAGGTGACAATCGGTAAAATCGGGTGGATGCCTTCATCTAAAATCGTGTCTTGAACTTTGCCGAAACGCATCATGACGCCGCGTTCCCCTGCGCCGACGATGGCAAAAGGTTTGAAAATTAAGGCGGCGATGATGAAGACGATGCCACCGACGATGTAGAGAGCGAGGTTGTACCGAACACTTGGCAGGGTTTTCATATGTTAATTTACCTATGTTGTGTTACATGATGTGAGTTGTCTCTTCGCTATTATCTAATATAATAACTTTATATTAATGGTGCAACAACTCATAAATTAATTTATTTGATTCATAAAACTCATATAAATTTCCCGGTCAGATAGCCTCTAAAATGCAAAAAGCATAATATTCCCGGTAGCTTGATGTTGTGATATTAATTATGGCACTTGTACCAGGTTTAATTTATTGATGAATAAATGTTTCAATGTCTTGACAACGGGAATAATTTTATATGAAAAACTGAATAGATAGCTCGATCGCTCTCCAACAAGCTATCAAAGGGCGATCGAAGCTCAAAAGCTTTTGGGAAAGCTCAAAAATCCGGCTCGAACAGGTAATTTTTGTGAATTTTTAGAGAAAAATTGGAGGTTGGCGCGGGTGAAACCGTATTGGGGTTGGTGCAAGCACCAGCGAAAAATAGAATTGCAGCCGGAGAACATCAGACTCTATTTGTAGAATCGGTCTGGGCCCGCCTTACTCAAGCCTTGCGAGTATAAAAAGAGACTCATTACACGAGTGGTGAATTTATAGCGACCAACGATCAAAATCCGAGATGAAAAATGGCAGAAAATAAGTTAAACTTAGATGAGAACGGTTGAATAAAGATATCTAATGTGGCAGCGACACCCTTGGCCCAAAACAATTGAAGAGGCGATCGCCATTCAAGAACAGCTCCGGTCATCGGTAATTACCGAAAATCAACTTGAGACAGTTCGGTATGTCGCAGGCGTAGATGTCGGCTACGACAGTGCAGACAGCGTATCGCTCGCGGCTGTAACAGTTCTGAGCTTTCCCGACTTGCAATTACAGCAGCAGTCTGTGGTTCGCAGTCCGACAGCTTTTCCTTACTTTCCCGGTTTCCTGTCTTTTCGAGAAGTGCCGGCAGTCCTCGATGCTTTGCAAAATATCAGTTTGAGACCAGACTTGATATTGTGCGACGGTCAAGGACTAGCCCATCCCCGCAGGTTCGGTCTTGCTTGCCATTTGGGAGTTTTGACAGGAATTGCCACGATCGGAGTTGCCAAAACTAGATTCATCGGAGAACATTCAGAAGTAGGGTTAGACCGGGGCAGTTGGCAGCCATTGCTGCACGAGGGATCAACGGTAGGTGCAGCGTTAAGGACGCAAACTGGGATAAAACCGATTTATGTATCGATCGGTCATCGGGTAAACTTGATAAAGGCGATCGAGTACGTCCTGCTCTGTGCGCCGAGATATCGCTTGCCAGAAACAACTCGATCGGCAGATCACCTAACATCGGGATAACTGGCGGGCCCGGAAGGCAGCAAAAAAAGGAAAAGTCAAAAGACAAAAAAGCATCCCTCTTTGGACTTTAAATTTTTGAAGTGTCCCCGTTAAGTCAAAAAATCCTGTGAGTCGATCGCCAATCAGCTTTCCGTTCCATCCTTCCAGCGAACCAAAGAATAACTATACCTGAGAAAGAGGTATAAAAGTTGGAAGGTTTGTAGAATGATTGAAAGACAGTAACCTGCTTAAACTTTGGCGGATCTAACTACAGTGTCCGGGCGTGAACTATTTTTAGTTCACATTTGTAAAAATTCAGAAAAACAACAAGGAGACAGTCATGGCTGAGAAAAGCAAACGCGGATTCGCATCTATGGACGCAGAAAAACAGCGCGCAATTGCTAGCAAAGGCGGCAAAGCTGCACACGCTAAAGGAACTGCCCACGAATTTACTTCGGAAGAAGCGAGAGAAGCTGGTCAAAAAGGCGGCGAAGCTGTCAGCAGAAATCGGGAACACATGGCTCAAATTGGTCGCGAAGGCGGCCGGAAAAGTCGCAAAAGCGAAGCTAATTAAGTCTGCGATCACTTCGCACAGTGGCTGAAATATCTGACACTGTGGGATTCTTAAGACGTTCTTAAGCTGTATCACGATCAAGATGTTTGTAAGCTTGTATTGCCTGCAAACATCAGTCTATCTCTTAAGAAAAGTCTATCCGATCGCAAAAAGCCCCGATTTCGGGGCTTTTTTGTTTGTAACACGAAATATTTGGTTAACGAATATAGTTCGCGATCGCACTTTTGACCTCAGAAACCGGGTTTCTTTGTAGATTTCTCGTTACCAAACCCAAAACTCGTAGAAACCAGGTTTCTGGGTAGATTTCTCGTTACCAAACCCAAAACTCGTAGAAACCAGGTTTCTGGGCCCAGGCGCATGAGTCCTGAAACTCTCTGAAGTCTTGATATAAATAAGTAAGATTTTTATATATTTCAGGAAACCATAGAACATGACAAACCAGCTCAATTTAACATGGACAGAGGCTGGGGTGCGTCAAACTCAGACGATTCAAAACGGACAGCCCAGCAAAAATCCGGGAACCGTCAGACTTGGGCGCGACCCAGCGAAGTGCGATATAGTATTTTCCGATTCCAGTGTATCGGGGTTGCACGTCGAAATATTTTTTAATCAGGAATTGCAGCAGTATGCAGTGCGGAATTTGCGCGCCAGCAATCCGCCCCTGGTAGACGGAAAAATTCTCGCATCGGGCGAAGCAACATTGAAATCCGACAGCCGTATCCATTTAGGCAAAGTGCATATCGAGGTGGTAGAGGTGACGGAGATGCAGGTAGCTGCGCCACTGACAGTTTTGCTGCCTGCGCTTCCGGTGCAAATTTCTTCCCCAGCGACGCAGCCTTCCACCTACGGTTTGCAGTGTCCCAAATGCAGCCGCGTTTCGCCTTACGCGCAGTTGAGTGCAGGGTGTCCGTGGTGCGGCACTTCTTTGGCGGCGGCGGTGAGTGTGGTGCTGTCTCCTTGAGGGGAGAAAAAAAGGGATAATTAGACGATCGCCCGATCGACAATCAAACATCGCTAATGCTAGGATTGTGCCATTTCCCGCGACTAATTTTCGCCTACACATTGCTACATCAAAACCCAAAAAACCGATTTTTTAACTTTGATTCAGGTTTTGAACAAAGTCAAGGGATTAAAAAACCCGATTTTGTCGTTCCCGATTGCATTCAATCCAAAATCTCAAATCAAATCTCTCAAATTCAAACATCTTTTTCGGCAGAAAGCTCAAAGCCGACGGCTGATGTTTAAAAAATAATAATGAATCCTCAACCCTTGCGCCTGCGACTGACTTGGAATGATACAGCTACGGGGGATTGTCGCTCCCCGATACTCGAATTGCCCATCGCTTTGGGACGAAATTTTGAAGCTATGCCCACCACAATTAACGGGGAACGAGTTTCTCGAATTCTCCTCAAAAGCAGTCAAGTTTCTCGGTTTCACGCTGTGATTGCCACCGAAGGCGACAGTATTATAGTCACTGATACGGGCAGCCGCAACGGTACTTTTGTCAACGGCACTCGCCAAACCCGGTGCATCCTAGCAAATGGGGATATGCTGCAACTTGGGCCCTGTGCGATCGCCATTTCATTTGCTGTTAATTCCGCAGAAACCCAGTCTGTCAATTCTCACATTTTTTTTAACCCGCAGACCAATGGGCTAGACCCCGCGTTGTGGCCACAAATCGTGTCGCCACTTCCTCAAACCAATAATAAGGGTAAGGGAGAATTTCCGCCGATCGCATTTTTGCACGCGAATCAAGTGACAATGCGATCGCTCCAATCGATGGGACTCCCTGTGGCAGAAGTTGATTGGGCTGCTGTTGGTGGTGGTTTGGGTAGCTTGATTTGGGTGGATTTGTTAAGAATTTGCGGTGTTAAGGTCGATCGAATTGCAGTTTTGGGCATGGAAGAGCAGCCTTACGCGCGCTACCGTCGGTTATGCTTAAATTCTCAAATTCCGCTGCACGAACGGCTGCGATCGAATTCTGATGCTTGTCCAGACAACATTTGGGGCTGGCCTCCCTATGCTTTGCGAGAAGCTTGGCAGGAATTGCTGAAAGGGCGGTTGATTGTGTCGCTAAAGTTGATGTGGCAGGTGTTTGCGGAACCGACTTTTGCCGAAACTTATACGCCGCGCGCCGGGAATGTGTTTGATTCGATTGACAGGGAAACTGCGCGTATCGGATGGAATCAGATGTTTCGCTACGGGAGAGTGCGGGGAATTCGGAAGACAGATGACGGCAGGTACGCGATCGCTTATTCTCGATCGAATGCCGATCACCGTGACCATGCTTTTTTAATCGCCAAATACGTACACTTAGCCACCGGCTATCCCGCCATTCAATTTTTGCCAGACTTGCAAGAGTATCGCGAAAAAACTCAGGATTTTGAGTCGGTTGTCAACGCTTACGAAAGCCACGACGGTGTTTACGAAAAGTTGGAAGCGAGGGGCGGCAGCGTATTGATTAGAGGGCGGGGGATTGTGGCTTCGCGGGTGGTGCAGCGGATTTATGAAGCGCGACAACGGAATACCAATATTCAAGTATTGCATTTGATGCGATCGGCCAAACCTCAAGGTAACAAATTCGATCGGGCTGAGCGACAAGTCGAAAATCACTATGAATTTCAACCTTTCAACTGGCCGAAAGCCTGCTGGGGCGGGGAGCTCCGCGTACTTTTGGAAAAAGCCAAACCCGAATTGCGCCCGCAGTTTCTATCCGACTGGGGCGGCACTACTACAGCCAATCGCAACGACTGGCGGCGTATTGTTAAAGAAGGTTTAAGTCAAGGATGGTATCAAATTACCTTCGGGGAAGTCGAGAAAGTCGATCGCGACAGTCAAAACCGCACGGTGACTTACATTGGGGAAAAGGATCTCAAGGGGCAAATTAAGTTAGAAGCTGATTTTATCATTGACGCGACGGGTTTGGACGCTAAGGTGAAAACCAGTCCCCTGTTAGAGGATTTAGTAGCCCACTACAATCTGCCCCTCAACGGTTTGGGGCGTTTGAGCGTGAACAACGATTTTGAAGTACCCGAATTGCGTAACACTTCCCCTCTTCACGGAGAAGGCCGGGTATACACAGCGGGCGCGATTACTTTGGGCGGGCCTTACGCGCCCGTAGACAGCTTTCTGGGATTGCAGTACGCCGCCCTGCGTTCCGTTGAAAGTCTGGCCGCTAATGGAGCTCCGGGTGTTGGAAAATTGAACGTTTGGCGATCGATCGTACAATGGTTAAAGTGGATTTTAAATAAATCTCCCGGCTAAATGGAAAAAGAAGGAAGAAGGAAGAAGGAAGAAGGAAGAAGGAAGAAGGAAGAAGGAAAGATTGGTAAAATTCCTTCGTAGTGCTGATTTTAATTGTCAAAGTCTTATGATAACTAACTTCGCCTTCAATCCACAATCTAAAACCAAAATTCTACAATTTACCCATTCAATCTAAAATTCAAAATTCAAAATATAAAATCGAATGACTCCCACCTTATTCGGCCGTTGGCAAACTCGGTTATTGCTATTCGCAACCGTAGGCATTTTAGTAACGCTACCCTTTTTTCTAGGTTTAATTACTTCCAAATCAGGCTCAAGTTTTTTCTTGATTTTAGGCTATTTAGCAATTTTTGGCATCGGCTGGGATGTCTTATATATCTACATCCAAAAGTTTCGCTGGGATCGAGATTGGCCAGGCGTGTTTCAATTGATCGCCGGGATTTGGGAAGCACTTTTTATGTTATTTTTAATCAAAATTATCGGTTTGCCCGGAATACCTGCCCAAGATTTTGACTTGGCAGCTTTTGTTTTACATTATAGTTTGGTATGGCTGGCTATTTATCTGGCATCGCAAACACTAATGCGAATTTTATTTCCCTACTGGCGCTTCCGAGGCGGCCAATGGTTGTAAAAATATTGTGTGATTTTTGTGATGCCTGTAAGGGCGGGTTTTACAGACAATCTGTGCCTAAGACCAATAATCTCATAAACCCGCCCCGGCCAATTACCAATTACCAATTACCGATTCCCAATGCCCAATTCCCCATGCCCAATTCCGTGTATATTCTCATTTTTTTCCGGTTCAGGATTCCTTGACCTCGGTTTTGAATTAAGCGGATTTAATGTAGCGTATGTCAATGAAATTTTCCCACCTTTCCTGCAAGCATACCGCTACTCTCGGCAGTGTCTAAATTTGCCACTACCAGAATACGGATACTGCGAAGCAGATGAAGCAGATGTCACTCAACTTGTAGCTGGAAAACCAGCTTCTCGTCTGCGGGAATTAATGCAGGATGCTCGGAAGAATCATGATATTGTGGGATTTATCGCGGGGCCGCCTTGTCCTGACTTTTCGATTGGTGGCAAAAACCGAGGTCAGGAAGGAGATAAAGGTCAACTTTCAGCTTCGTACATTGAATTGATTTGTCAGCAGCAGCCGGATTTCTTTTTGTTTGAAAATGTCAAAGGTTTGTGGAGAACCAAAAAACATAAAGCTTTTTACGACGAACTCAAACATAAGCTGGCTGATGCGGGATATTTTTTTGTAGAAAGGTTAATAAATGCGATCGAATACGGCGTCCCGCAAGATAGAGACCGAATTATTTTGATTGGCTTCAGAAAAAATCTTGTCAAAAATCTGGGCGTTTCCTTAGATGAAACCAGCCCAATGTTACCCGAAAGTTTATTTCCTTGGGAAGGTCAAATATTATATCCCAAATCAGAAGTTTTTACTTATCCTTGGCCTGAGAGAAATGCCTTTGCAGGCGATGGTTTCTTGGGTTGTCCCGATGGAATCCCCCAAGAGTTAACGGTTGAGTTTTGGTTCCAAAAAAATGATGTTCTCAACCATCCCAATGCTGAACATTATTTTCAACCGAGAGCAGGTATTAAAAGGTTTGCTGAGGTTGATGAGGGAGACGATTCAAAAAAATCTTTTAAGCGCCTGCACCGCTGGCGTTATTCACCGACTGCTTGCTACGGAAATAACGAAGTTCACTTGCACCCTTACAAAGTTCGCAGGCTTTCTGTGGCAGAAACACTGGCTATTCAGTCGCTGCCAAAAAAGTTTGCGCTGCCGGATCAGATGACGCTGACTAATATGTTTAAAACAGTTGGGAATGGGGTTCCTTATTTGGCTTCCCAGGCTATTGCTCAAACAATTTATAAATTTTTACAGACAAATTTTAGAGACAAAATAAATAAATAAAAAAGCGCAAAAATATCTCAGAAACCCGGTTTTTTGCTAGATTTGTCGTGACCAATCGCAAAACTCATATAAACCGGGTTTCTAGCCCCCCGTAACAGTTAATCGCCTTGCCTCACACACCTACAGGTTTGTGAAATTGGTTTTGTAAATGAACTGAGAAAAAGAAAAGTTCACAAAGGGTTTAGACTTGTTATATAATGGTTGGTTAAGGTTAAAAACTTAGATTTTTTATTTCCCTGCAATTCGCCATGACCGTTAAACCCCGCCGCTATCACATTACTACTTTCGGATGCCAGATGAATAAAGCCGATTCGGAACGGATGGCTGGCATTTTGGAAAATATGGGCTTTGAGTTCTCGGAAGACCCGAACGAAGCTAGTTTGATTCTCTACAATACTTGCACAATTCGCGATAATGCTGAACAAAGAGTTTATTCTAATCTCGGAAGGCAAGCTCATCGCAAGCGCAAAGAACCCGGTTTAACTTTAGTTGTCGCTGGATGCGTGGCGCAGCAGGAAGGTGAAGCGCTGTTGCGTAGAGTGCCGGAATTGGACTTAGTAATGGGCCCGCAACACGCTAACCGACTTGAAGATTTGCTGGAACAAGTTTTTCAGGGAAATCAAGTTGTGGCGACTGAAGCTGTTGAGATTATGGAGGATATTACTAAGCCTCGTCGCGATAGTAAGGTGACTGCTTGGGTGAATGTGATTTATGGCTGCAATGAACGCTGCACTTATTGTGTTGTGCCGAATGTTCGCGGGGTTGAACAGTCTCGAATCCCGGAAGCTATTCGCGCTGAAATGGAGGAGTTGGGCCGTCAAGGTTATAAGGAAGTGACTTTGTTGGGGCAGAATATTGATGCTTATGGTCGCGATTTGCCGGGGACAAAACCGGATGGTAGCAATCAGCATACTTTGACGGATTTGCTTTATTTTGTTCGGGATGTTCCTGGGGTCGATCGCCTCCGTTTTGCTACTAGCCACCCTCGCTATTTTAATGAAAGGTTGATTCGGGCTTGTGCGGAATTGCCACAGGTTTGCGAACATTTTCATGTGCCTTTTCAGTCTGGCGATAATGAGATTTTGAAGGCGATGTCTCGTGGTTATACTCAGGAAAAATATCTGCGAATTGTTGATATGATTCGCCGTTATATGCCGGATGCTTCGATTACGGCTGATGCGATTGTGGGTTTTCCGGGGGAGACGGAGGCGCAGTTTGAGAAGACTTTGAAGTTAATCGAAGATGTTGGTTTTGATTTGGTGAATACTGCGGCTTATTCGCCTCGTCCTGGTACGCCGGCTGCTTTGTGGGAAAATCAGTTGAGTGAGGATGTGAAAGCCGATCGCCTGCAACGCATAAATCATATCGTATCTACAACCGCTATGGAGCGCTCACAGCGCTATTTCGGGCGCATTGAGGAGGTTTTGGTGGAAGTTCAGAATCTCAAAGATCCAACTCAGGTGATGGGGCGTACTCGCGGTAATCGTCTCACATTCTTTAAGGGCGATATTGCACAATTGGCTGGTAAAATTGTTCAGGTCAAAATTACAGATATTCGCGCTTTTAGTTTGACAGGGGAAATCCTTTAAATAGCACCGGAATGAGAGAGGGGACGGCTTACTGGTGAACTTTTCTAAGAAGATGTGATTTTTTTACCGCAGAGAGCGCAGAGGACACAGAGGAAGGGTGGAAGGGTTGAGATAAGTAGTCTTAAAGCGGTTCGTATGTGCCTTAGTTGCGCTCTCTGCGTGTATATTTGTCAAAAAGTACCGGGAGTATGGAAAAATGACGAAGATGCGGATTGGGTTACTCTTCGGCGGGCGATCGGGCGAACATGAAGTCTCGATTAGTTCGGCGCGGGCGATCGCCCGCGCCCTCGCTGCTGACGAAAATGCCTCTAAATACGAAGTTCTGCCCTTTTACATCCAAAAAGACGGCCGCTGGCTGTCGGGAACATTACCTCAACAAGTCTTAGCCACCGGAAAACCTCTGGAAATAGAGGAACCAGGAAAAGGAAACGATTCTCCCCAATTTCCCAGTTTTAATGCAGTAGATGTTTGGTTCCCGGTTTTGCATGGGCCTAACGGCGAAGACGGTACGGTGCAAGGATTGCTGAAATTATTGCAAGTTCCTTTTGTCGGTTCCGGGGTTTTGGGTTCGGCGGTGGGGATGGATAAAATAGCGATGAAAATGGCTTTTGCTCACGCAGGTTTGCCGCAGGTAAAATACATCGCTGTCAATCGTTCCGAAATCTGGTCGAATCCTTGCGTTTTCCCCAAACTGTGCGACAAAATTGAAGCGGCTTTGGGCTATCCTTGCTTTGTCAAACCTGCCAATTTGGGCTCATCTGTGGGAATTTCTAAGGCTCGATCGCGCGCTGAATTAGAAGCCGCTCTCGACAGCGCCGCCAGCTACGACAGGCGGATAATTGTTGAAGCGGGTGTGGTTGCTAGAGAGTTAGAATGTGCAGTTTTAGGCAACGACAACCCCACAGCTTCAACCGTGGGAGAAATTACTTTTCAAAGCGATTTCTACGACTACGAAACTAAATATACCCAGGGACAATCCGAGTGTTCAATTCCGGCAAAAGTCAGCGGTGCGATCGTCTCGCAAATCCAAGAAATGGCTGTGCAAGCATTTTTGGCTGTAGATGCAGCAGGTTTAGCGCGAGTAGACTTTTTCTATGTTGAATCAACCGGAGAAGTTTTGATTAACGAAATTAACACTTTTCCCGGCTTTACAGCTACCAGTATGTATCCCCAAATGTGGGCAGCGGACGGCATTTCTTTCCCTGAATTAGTAGACCGTTTAATTCAATTAGCTCTCGAACGGCATGGGGAAAAAGCTTGATTTTTAAGCTGCAAACCGCTGTAATCTCAACAGCAAAAAATAAGTAAACCTCTTGCAAAAATAGCTAGGACGGGCAAGATGCCCATCCCACAAATTTTTTTTTCTTGTGGAATGGGCCGGAGAGCCCGTTCCAAAATTTGATTAAAAGGACTTTTGCAAGAGGTCTAGTTATTCCGCAGGTAATATATCCATCTCAGCGGAAACGATCTAATATGGTTGTGGCAGGCAATACCTGCCAGCAGCCCTATTTCCGATGTTAGTCGAGAAACTGGGGATTTTCAGCAGGCTGGTATAACTTAAATGCCCAATGAAATGGTTAACGGAGAACGGCGAATAGCAGCTTAACAGTTGACAGTTGACAGTTGACAGTTGACAGCGAAGTTTTCAGGCAGGGGATTTAAGCCCCAGCCTAAAAACAATCCACCTAAAGGTGGGGGCTTAAATCCCCTGTGCTTTGGTCAATCTCACATCTTGCATCTCACATTTTAACTCGGTTAACTTAGATGAAACGTTTGACTAAACTGCCGCAGTGGTGGACTTACGGATTGTTATTTCCGCTAGCGGTACTCAACTGTTGGTTAGCTCTCCTAGTATTTGAATATTTTCGCGCGCTGGTTACAGTTTTGGTAATCGCTACAGTGTTATCTTTTTTGCTAGATTACCCAGTGCGTTTTCTGCGCAAATACGGCTTGAAGCGCGATCGGGCTGTGTTGGCGGTATTGTTGGTAACTTTACTGATATTGGTGGTTTTAGGTGTGACTCTGGCTCCGATTTTGCTGAACCAAATCACTGAACTGGCGACTCGATTACCGACTTGGATAGTTTCGGGTACAGAACAGATGGAAGCGTTCCACAAGTGGGCGGAAAATCGTAATCTCCGCATTGATGTTAGGGGTTTGACTACTCAATTGAGCGATCGACTTTCAACTCAATTGCAGTCTCTCACTGGCGAAATACTCAAATTTGGCTTGGGTGCGGCAGACAGTCTGGTGAATTTTCTGCTGACAATAGTCCTAACATTCTACTTGCTCTTGCATGGCGATCGCGTCTGGGAAGGCTTGTTTAAATGGTTTCCCTCCAAACAGAGCCTGCAATTGCGACAGTTGCTGGCGCGAAGCTTCCACAACTACTTCGTCGGACAAGCAACTTTGGCGGGTTTGATGGGACTGTCGATGACTGTGGCTTTTTTAATTTTGCGAGTTCCCTTCGGGCTGCTGTTCGGTTTGGGTGTCGGTGTAATGACGATGATTCCCTTCGGGGCACCTTTTAGTATTTGCATTGTCAGTTTGCTGATCACATTAAACAACTTTTGGCTGGGCGTCACCGTTTTAGTTGTCGCTACAGTAATCGAGCAAGTAATTGAAAGTGGGATTGCTCCTCGGTTATTAGGCGGTTTTATCGGCCTCAATCCCGTGTGGATTTTAGTGGCGCTGCTGGTGGGGGTTAAGGTGGCGGGAGTAGCAGGTTTGTTAGTTGCTGTGCCGATGGCTGGTTTTATTAAGAATACTGTTGATACTTTGGAAATCTCAAGGAATAAGTCGAAGGAAATTGATGCGGTTAGTTCCATTGAGTCTAGGGAGCAATAATACTATTTTAGATTAACGTTAGTAGTGAGGACGAATTTGATTGCGATCGATCGGACATGATGGGCTGATTCTATAGATTTATTGCATAAGTTTTTGATTAATAGCTCAACAGCAGATCAAGGCAGATCAAGGCAGATGTCTTTCAAGATATTTTGCGCCTTTTGCAAGAGATATTATAGACCTCTTGCAAAAATAGGTAGGAACGGGCTCTCCGGCCCGTTCCACAGAAAAAAATATTTTTGTGGCACGGGCATCTTGCCCGTGCAAAAATTTGATTAAAAGGACTTTTGCAAGAGATATTATGAAGATTTTGCCAGAAATGCGGAATATCCGGTGCTGCTAGCGTAGTTTGTATTATCGCAGGCTGCGGCAATTCGCCAGTGCTGACAAAAGCTCGATCGCGCTTACCAGCTAAAATCAATAATTTGCCTGCCACAGTCCGGTTTTTACCCCACCGTGTAGGGTAAACCCCACCAGTCAAGCACATCTCACAAATGCTTGAATTAAAATTAAAGAACCTTGAGTTCTAATTTAATTACAGTAGGTGCTAAAAATGCCAGATCATAATTATAACTCTCGCCCATTTTCTCACCAAATTAATACTATGTCAACCCCCCAAAAGTCTAATCAAACTCAACCTTCTCGCGGTTTTTCTTTGCCTAAAAAACTTGCTTTTTTATCCCTAGTTTTGCTCGCATCCACCGCAACTGTCGGCTGCAACGCCCTAACTGCTCAAGTTCCTGGAAGTTCTAACGCCATCAAAGCTGAACCTTCAAATACAGCACCAATCTCAGCATTGCCTGCAAATATACTGCCCTCTCAAGACTCTAATTTTGTTACTAAAGTTGTGCAGGAAGTCGGCCCGGCAGTGGTGCGGATCAATTCGTCTCGGACGGTAAAGAACCAAGTTCCAGATGAGATCCCGGAGCAATTCCGTCGCTTCTTCGGTTCGGAATCTCCCATTCAACCGGGAAATCGGGTAGAACGGGGATCGGGTTCGGGCTTTGTTTTTGGTTCCGACGGCCGCATTTTGACTAATGCTCACGTTGTTGATGGCGCGGATACGGTGACGGTAAAACTGAAGGATGGCCGCGAATTTGTGGGCAAAGTTTTAGGCGTAGATACAGTTACTGATGTGGCTGTTGTCAAAATTGAAGCTACCAATTTGCCTGTGGTGAGTTTGGGCAAATCTGAAGAAATACAGCCGGGAGAATGGGCGATCGCGATCGGCAATCCCCTGGGTTTGGACAATACCGTGACTGTGGGCATCATTAGCGCTACAGGCCGTTCTAGCGCCGATGTGGGCGTTCCCGACAAGCGCGTCAGCTTTATTCAAACCGATGCTGCAATCAATCCCGGCAATTCCGGCGGGCCTTTGCTGAACCAGCGCGGTCAAGTTATCGGCATGAATACGGCGATTATTCAAGGGGCCCAAGGATTGGGTTTTGCGATTCCGATCGATCGCGCCCAACAAATTGCCAACCAATTAGCAACAACCGGAAAAGCGGAACATCCTTATCTCGGCATTCGGATGTTGAGTATTACTCCCGAAGTCAAAACAGAATTCAATAAAAATCCGAACCCAAAATTGAGGCTGACTGAAGATAAAGGCGTGTTAGTTTTGGGAATTGCCAAAGATTCTCCGGCGGCACAAGCTGGAATTCGCGTTGCCGATGTGATCAAGAAAATCAACGGTGCAGAAGTCAGCGATGCTGGCAGCGTACAGCAAATTGTCGAGAAAAGTACAGTGGGCAGCGATATGCAGCTTGAGTTGAACCGCGGCGGACAACCTGTGACTGTGGCGGTGAAAGCGGGTGCTTTTCCAGCGGGCCAGAAGTAGTAGTAGAATTGGAACTTTGAGTTGGTAGTATTCTGAGGAACGGGCATCTTGCCCGTTCCACAAGAAAGTTGAATTCTGGTGGGCTTCGACGCCGCCCCGAAAGCTGAATTATTGTGGGGTGGGCTTCGACGCCGCCCCGATCTTTTTCTATTGTGGACTTCTCGCCCTGATTTGTGATTAAAAGGTGAAAAAAATGGCTCATATAAATTTGCGTCGCCCCGAAAATATCAGCGGTAATTTTTATGTAGACAGTAGCTGCATTGACTGCGATACTTGTCGGTGGATGGCACCAGAAGTATTTACTCAAGCCGGAGAACAGTCTGCGGTTTACCAGCAGCCAACTAATGAAACTGAAGAAATGCGATCGCTCGCGGCTCTTTTGTCCTGTCCCACAAGTTCGATCGGCACTGTTGAAAAGCCGAAAAACATCAAAGAAGCTCAGCAAAATTTGCCCGCGTTAGTAGCAGAAAATGTTTACCATTGCGGCTATCATTCCGAGAAATCCTACGGCGCGGCTAGCTATTTAATTGTCCGCCCAGAAGGCAACATTTTAGTTGATTCTCCCCGTTTTGTGCCGCCGCTAGTCAAAAACATAGAAGCAATGGGCGGCATTCGCTATCTGTATTTGACTCACCGCGACGACGTAGCAGACCATCAAAAATACCGCGACCATTTTGGGTGCGATCGCATTCTTCATGCTGACGAAATTAACGCGGATACTCGCAATGTAGAAATTCAATTATCGGGCAGCGAACCGCATCAAATAGCAGATGATTTGTTGATTATTTCCGTACCTGGTCACACGAAAGGTCACACAGTTTTACTTGATAATCATCAGTTTTTGTTTAGCGGCGATCATCTGGCTTGGTCGGACAATTTGCAGCAGCTAATTGGTTTTCGTAATGCCTGTTGGTATTCTTGGACGGAACAAATTAAATCTATGCAAAATTTGGCTAATTATGACTTTGAGTGGGTGTTGCCTGGACACGGCCGCAGGTATAATGCCGATCGAGCAACCATGCGAAATCAAATGCAACAGTGTATTGCTTGGATGGTCGATGCTTAATAGTTTAAAACCCCTTTTATACTCGGCGGTTGAAACCGCTACTACACATACAAAGTCCGGATGGTGCGCGGACTAAGAATAAGAGGGGAGATTAAGCCTTGGGAATAGCCACCAAAGTCATAGAATTAGCCGGGTAAGTTGCCTGGAATCCAGTATCACTGACACCTAAATCGCTCTGACGGACGATCGCCCGCAAATTCGCCTCACTGTAATTGTAAACTTGAGCTGTGGCACCTGGGTTAAATCCTTTCAGACTCAAGTTGCTGGTCAAGTTTTGACTGGTTTTATTAATGATTACCAGCGTCAAAGCACCGTCGCTAGTGCGATCGGCTCCGTAGATTGACAAAAGTTCTTGATCTGTGCTGTGCGATCGCACCCAAGTATCGCCATACTTACCACCCTTGCCGTCATAATTCATGTAGATTCGGAAGGCATAGGAACCCGGTTCAGAAGACTTCGGAGACCCCCACAGCGTCGCTAAATCCAGTTGTTCCCGCCCAAAAATCCCCAGGATGTCGGCTTGAGTCAACGCGCCGTTTATCGACTCCAAACCGCCCCAATTGTATTCAGTAATCGCGACTTTTGTACCTGGATAATCCTGCTTTACCCACTCTCGAAACCGGGGAATAATTGTTAGGGGCGGATTGTATTTACCAATCCAACTTTCATCGGTGTAGGTGCTATCCCACAGAGAACGAGTCGATCGCAACCGGGCTGCTTGCGTCTTAGCATCGCCGGCGGGACAATTCGCGACACAGAGGTCATCGACGACAGGATAGTAGTGTTCGTCGAAATAGTCGAGAATCCGAACACCTTTTTGCTGTTCGTAAGCGCGCATTTGTTGCAAGTACCACCGCGCAAACCAGACACCGCCGTGTTTTTCCCGATCGCCCTTTACTCCCGAATCCAGATAAACAGGCCAGCCGAAATCCGAGGGGCCGAGTACCTTAGCGGTGGGATCTGTGGCTTTTACCATTGACGCATATTGGTAAGTGCGATCGCGCAATTCGTCATAACTAATCGGTTCTGGATGAACATCGCGGTGAGTGTTTCCCCAGCCGCTTGGTTCGTTATCCATTTGATAAATTTGCACGCCGCCTGATTCAGCAGTACCGTGGGTTTTAACTAAATGTTTAACCCAAGGTTTCTGGAAAGCTGGATTGCTAACAATACTAACATCAAGGCGGTTATTATTAGTAATTAAAGTGCCGTCGGGACGCTTCCCGTTGCCGCACTTATCGCCTTCGGGAAAAATGTAGGGATTTGTTTTTTCTTGCGCGCCGTATTTGGATACTCGAAAGCCGCAGTTCCAAGTGCTAAACTTATTTACATAGCCAATCATCGGGATGGTAACGATGCTTTTGCTACCGTTATTGCGGTTAGTTTTGACCATTTTGTCGCTCGAATCGCCGGGAATGGGCTTTTTATTATCGCCGCCACCTACGAAAAAAAAGTCATCGCCACTGTTGGAAGAATCGACTAACCAGTTGTAGCGGCTGGTTTGATTTCCTCCCCAACGTGCTACCGGAATTGCTAACTCTTTGGCGAGGGATGGATCAATCAAATCGTTCATACCGTAGATGTCGGGACTGATCGAATGTCGATCGGCTGTAACGTCTACAGATAAAGATACACTGTTTTGGGCGATCGCGCTTCTGAAGTAGGCGGCTGTTGCTGTCGCTGCCACAGTCGCCAAAACGCCTAATAATACTAGAATAATCCAGCGTGGTGTCTTGGAGGGCGATCGCCACAAAAATCTTGCATTCATTGGTTATTTTATTTGGGAATTTTTGGATTTTTATTAATAATTTTCCAGCGCGCTTGCGATCTCAGAAACCCGGTTTATTCGTAGATTTCTCGTGATTAAGCGTAAAATCTCATAGAAACCGGGTTTCTCGCCCCCCAGTTGAGTCTCTAACCCCCGTAAAAAAGGGACTTTGATTGCTTCCTGTGCCCCCCTTATTAAGGAGGGCTAGGGGCATCTAAGGCCTAATTTCGCACCCAAAGAGAGTTACTTAACCTTAAGTGTAAGCCTCCATTGGCAAACAAGAACAGACAAAATTGCGATCGCCAAACGCATTATCTATCCGGCCCACCGCAGGCCAGAACTTATATTCGCGAGTCCAAGCTGTCGGATAAGCAGCTTGCGCGCGAGTATAAGGACGATTCCACTCATCAACCATCAGAGATTCTGCGGTATGCGGCGCATTTTTCAAGACATTATTTTGCGCGTCCACATTACCATTTTCAATCTCCGCAATTTCGCCTCGAATCGCAATCATCGCATCGCAGAAACGGTCTAATTCCTGCTTCGATTCGCTTTCCGTCGGTTCCACCATTACTGTACCAGCAACTGGCCACGAAACCGTCGGCGCATGATAGCCATAATCCATCAACCGTTTAGCGATATCATCAACTTCGATCGCAGCAGATTTTTTGAGCGAGCGCAAATCCAGAATACACTCATGTGCTACTAAACCAGATTTCCCTTTGTACAAAACCGGGTAATACGATTCTAACCGATGCGCCATGTAATTAGCATTAAGAATTGCAACTTTTGTCGCATCAGTTAAACCGACTCCTCCCATCATCCGAATGTACATCCAAGAAATAGTCAAAATGCTAGCACTTCCCCAAGGCGCGGCCGAAACAGCACCTATAGAATTGCCATCTTTCACCCCGTTTGAATCTCCCGAAACATCAGGTAAGAAAGGCACTAAATGAGACATGACTCCAATCGGGCCCATGCCTGGCCCGCCACCACCGTGGGGAATACAGAAAGTTTTGTGCAAATTCAAGTGACAAACATCAGCACCAAAATCACCGGGGCGACACAATCCAACTTGAGCATTCATATTTGCGCCGTCCATATAAACTTGTCCGCCGCAGTTGTGGACAATTTCGCAAATTTCTTTAATTTCTGACTCAAAAACGCCGTGGGTAGATGGATATGTTACCATCAAAGCAGCGAGTTCATTCTTGTGCTTATCGGCTTTCTTTTGCAAGTCGGCGACATCAATATTTCCCTGAAAATCGCACTCGACAGCGACTACTTTCATCCCCGCCATTACGGCGCTAGCTGGATTTGTGCCGTGGGCTGACTGCGGAATTAAACAGATATTGCGGTGAGATTCGCCTCGGTGTTCATGGTATTGGTGAATTACTAATAATCCCGCGTATTCGCCTTGGGAACCAGCGTTTGGCTGCAAGGAAATTCCGGCGAAACCGGTGATTTCTGCTAGCCACTGTTCTAGTTGCACGAACATCATTTGATAGCCGCGAGTTTGGTTGCGGGGTGCAAAGGGATGTATGTTACCAAATTCCGCCCAAGTTACCGGCAGCATCTCTGATGTTGCATTTAGTTTCATTGTGCAAGAACCCAAGGGAATCATCGATGTATTTAGCGATAAATCCTTGGCTTCTAAACGGTGCATATAGCGCAACAGTTCAGTTTCGGAGTGGTAGCTGTTGAAAACTGGATGGGTGAGATAGCTGGTTGTGCGATCGCAAAAATCAGGTAACATCATATAGGAAGTGAAAGCGTCTGCATTCAGCGGAACGCTCAGAGAATTCTCGCCGTCACCCCTGATATAATCCTTCTCCCGTGCAAAAATTTTCCACAACTCTTTGACATCTTCAGCCGTGACAGTTTCATCGAGAGTAATTCCCACGGTTGTTTCATCAAACACCCGTAGATTAATGTGGCGATTTTGAGCGGCTTGTAGAACTTCCGATAGTGGTTTATCTCCCAATTCTACCCGCAGAGTATCGAAGAAAGGTCGATCGCCAATTTCGTATCCAAAACTGGAAAGACCAGATGCTAAAATTGCAGTTAAGCTGCGTACTTGTTCAGCAATTTGTCTAAGTCCAGACGGGCCGTGATAAACAGCATACATACTCGCCATCACTGCTAGCAAAACTTGAGCAGTACAAATATTGCTAGTTGCTTTTTCGCGGCGGATGTGCTGTTCGCGAGTTTGCAGGGCCAAACGTAAAGCAGATTTGCCGTTGACATCTTTAGAAACGCCGACAATTCGCCCCGGAACTTGCCGTTTAAACTCTTCTCGCGTGGCGAAGTAGGCTGCGTGAGGCCCTCCGAATCCCATCGGCACTCCGAAGCGCTGGGTGCTTCCTACGGCTATGTCTGCGCCGAATTCGCCGGGGGGTGTGAGCACGCAAAGGCTCAAAATGTCGGCGGCTACTGTGACTAATGCGCCGACTTGGTGTGCCGATCGAATAAAATCGGTATAGTCGTAAATTGCGCCGTCGGTTGCTGGGTATTGCAGGAGTGCACCGAAGATTGTACGATCGCACTCAAAGCTTTGATGATCGCCGACAATCACTTCAATTCCCAGGGGTTTAGCGCGAGTTTGCACCACTTCGACGGTTTGAGGGTGACAATCTTGGGAGACAAAAAACGCTTTTGCTTTATTTTTATTAGCGCCGTAACTCACCGCCATCGCTTCCGCCGCCGCCGTCCCTTCATCCAGTAAGGAAGCGTTGGCAATTTCCAAACCCGTGAGCTCGATAATCATGGTTTGGAAGTTCAGCAAAGCTTCTAATCGCCCTTGGGCAATTTCGGCTTGATAGGGAGTATAGGCTGTGTACCAGCCGGGATTTTCCAGGATATTTCGTTGGATGACAGGAGGTGTGATGCAGTCGTGATATCCTGTGCCGATGTACGATCGAAATACCTGATTTTTTGCAGCAATTTCTTTCAATTCTGCCAAAGCAGCGTACTCGCTTTTGGCTGCGGGAAGCTGTAGGGGTTGAGAAATGCGAATCGCCGCTGGAATCGTTTTGTCAATCAAGTCATCAAGGCTGGAAATGCCCAAAACATCTAGCATTTGCTGGATTTCGCTGGGGGAAGGGCCTATGTGTCTTCCCGCAAAACCATCGATGGGGGAAAGGTTTTGCTGCTGGTTGGGTTCAAGTTGCGGGCTGTAAAGTACCAAGGCTGATTCTCCTGAATGGATTTCTTATTACTTTGTAACATTTCGCAAAGGAAGTTCGGCAACAGATTTTGTCACGGATTTAACGGATGTGGCGGTTCCGCAACGGATTTTGTAGCGGATTTAAGAGATGTAGAGGATTTGGGGGATTGATTTTGAGGTTTGAGGTTCGAGGGAAGAAGGAAGAGAAAAGATTTTCCCCCTCTCCCCCTCTCCCCCTCTCCCCCTCTTTTTTATTCCCCTTCCACCATTTGGCGATACGCTTCGACGGACAAAGCATCATCGACTTCGCTGGCGTTGTTAACGCGGACTTTTAGCAACCACCCAGCGCCATAGGGGTCTTCTGCCAAGTTTTCGGGAGACTCTATAATGTCATCATTGCGTTCTACGACTGTACCGGTAACAGGCGCTTTCAAGTCTTCAACGGCTTTCACTGACTCGACTGTACCGAAAGCTTCGCCCTTTTCCAAACCTGCACCGACTTCGGGCAAATCTAGAAACACAATATCACCGAGTTGGTCAACTGCAAAGGCGCTAATGCCGATGGTGGCGATTTCCCCTTCGAGTCGGATGTATTCGTGAGTGTCTAGGTATTTCAGGTCATCGGGGTATGTTAGTGTCATGTCAATTCCTTGCCGTAAAAAAGTATCAGTTAAATCTTATTAAACTATGGGCATTTAGTGATGGTGAACTGGAATAAGAAAAATATCAAACGTTTACTTTTTGGGGAATTTTCTCTCAAACGAGTCTTGCGTTCGGCAATTTTTATCTACGCTTTTCAGTGTTTTTACGCTGTCTTCTTTTCAGGCAGGTTGATTTTTCAACCTCTCGCTGCTGGCTACCAGGATACTAGCGAAATTATTAAACTTAGCTCAGCTAATGGGATGAAAATTTCTGCTGTTCATTTTCCTAACCCCCAAGCTCAATATACCATACTTTATAGTCACGGTAATGGAGAGAATTTGGGATATATTTGGTCGGTGTTGCGAGAGATTCGAGACAGCGGGTTTGCTGTATTTGCTTACGATTATCAGAAAATTGGGTAAAAATTCCGTAAGGATTCAGGTCTAAGATTGGGGAATTAAAGAAGGCATAAATAAGTCACAAAAATGGGCAGATATAGCATCA
>NZ_JAUBVR010000038.1:0-63388 GCF_036705955.1 Microcoleus sp. A6-C6
ATGGGTGTTGAAGGCAGTGACTTAGCAACCATCGATTTAGAAATTGACGGTTCAAAAGATAAGTCGAATTTTCCTGTCAGCAGTTTTCCCGTTTTAAAAAATGTCTGACGAGCGAAATAAACAGCGCTATTGTACAGCTTTCCCGATTGCCGGCAGAGATACTGCAACACTGCTTCAACTTCTTTGTTAGGAGCTAGAAATATTTGTTGTACTCCCATTGCTTTTTTGATTTTAGCCACCCCTTTTTCCTAAAAAATTAATTGATTTATTTAGTTTAAAGGAATATAGTAGACAAGTCAAGTTACGACAACACAATTTTATTTAGCATTGACACTCTCAGCTCTTTCATAGACTGAGATTCTTGAATAGACCGCCGAAGCAATCTTCAAAGGCATTGTCAAAGTGCCTCGCTTTCGCTCAGAACAACTGTCTTGCGACGCTGCTATTGCGCTTACTTTTCTACTTTTGGTTGTTTTCGGAGTTCAACGCAAAGCCAAAATTCGGTACGCTCCCCATCCTACTATTACTTGCTCTTTTTGTGTTGGGTATCTAGCCCCGTACTAAGTAGCCGGAATTTCGCCGTACTAGGAATGGTTCAACACGTAGTTGATTATTCTTACTCACTGCTCAATTATAACAGAAGATTCAAGGCGATTGAAATCGCCGAGTCGTTTCCCTCTCAGGACTAAAGTCGCGCTCGTTTCCCACTTACCGTATTTCTTCTTATGAAGTCGTTAAGAACTATAAAGAAGATCCACACCATTCTGCTAACCAAGAAAGACACGGGGACTGAAGTCCCCGCGTCGCTTTCCTCTCAGGACTAAAGTCGCGCTCGTTTCCCGCTTCCCGTATTATTTTTATGGATGCAACTGTAGGCAGACTGCAAACTCTTATGCAGTGAGTAATTTCCAATTCTTTAATCCCCAATCCCCAATCGAAAATGATATTAGTTTCCCCACACCTGCTGTTTGTGAGCTTCCTTGCAAATACTCAAAATTCGTCGATCGTTGTCGCTGACGACGGAAAGAGGGTAATACTGTTGCAGGTTTACGGAGTAGGGAGAGCGAGTGCCGTCGTAAGTGTCTACTACTGTTAAATTTAACTGATTTCGATCGCCAGTGCCGTAAAAACAGTAAAAAGCAGACCGAGGCAGGTAAAAAGCCCCGACTACCTTGCTCTGACGCATTTCAAATACAAAATATTCTTGTTTAATTTCATCGGGCTGGCTCGACTGGCCGTAGAGGTAAATACCCTCTGATAAACCTGTACTAGCGGTATCTGGCACAGCATTTGGGGGAGATTGCGAACTAAAAACGCCGGATTTGATCTCCGAGTGTCCAAGCGGGCGTGCCGTCCATGCGATGCTAAAGTTACCGGGCGAGAGACCAAGGGCGATCGCCTCTAAACTGCTTGTCAATATCAAATAAGTCAAAACCACTCGCTTGCCCCAAAATTCATAATAACTGCCTCGCAGCGCCTTTTATACCGGTTTCAAAAAGCTCGTCAAGAAACCGGGTATTTGGCTGAACGCAGGTTATTAATTTGAATTCTCGATCGCCCGCCCGGTTCCTGAATTCAAATCTCAGATTAGTTTTGATAAATTTTGCGATCACGCGATCGACTTTCAAATAAAAATATCCTTGCCAGCAGCACAAACACCAAAAAAGGAGTTGAGATTTGGGGGAAATCTCAACTCCTTTAGTGACTAACTAGCCAAGTATTCTCGTACTTGAGATTGGCGCCGCCGCAGGTGGGCGAGAGCTTGATGTTCTAGCTGTCGCACTCGTTCGCGGCTGAGATTCAGCCTTTCTCCGACTTTCGCCAGCGACATTTCGGTGCCGTCTTCTAAACCAAAGCGCAGAATAATCACATCTCGCTGCTGCGGGGTAAGTTCTGAGATCAAAGTATTCAGGTCTTGTCGCAGCAATTCTGAGGTAATATAGTTATCTGGAGATGCAGTTTCGTCCTCTAAGAGTTCTTGCAGTTCGGTATCTTGGTTGTCTCCTACCCGCAAGTCCAAAGAAACGGGATGTCTTGCCATCAGTAGGTATTCTCGAATTTGCGAAGGTTGCAGTTCCAGGGCGGTGGCAATTTCCGCAGGCGAGGGAGAACGGCCAAACTGCTGGGTGAGTTCCCGCTGCACTTTTTTGATTTTGTTGAGTTTTTCGGTGATGTGAATTGGTAATCGAATGGTGCGGGCGTGTTGGGCGATCGCGCGAGTGATTGCTTGGCGAATCCACCAGTACGCATAGGTAGAAAATTTGTATCCCCGCATCGGGTCAAATTTTTCTACTCCTCGTTCTAAACCGAGAGTTCCTTCTTGAATTAAATCCAAGAATTCCATATTGCGTTTTTGGTATTTTTTGGCGATCGCCACTACTAAGCGCAAATTCGCTTCAATCATCTTTTGCTTGGCGCGCCGCCCTATTTGCAATATCCGGTTCAGTTCGGCTTCCGCCAACTCCATTTCGGCAGCCCACTCTTCGTTCGTAAGATCCCGCTGCCATTCTTTAGCAAATGCTTGTTTTGCTTCGATTAATTTCATCATTTGCTGTACCTGCTTCCCGAAAACAATCTCTTCTTCTCGGGTTAGCAGGGGTACGCGACCGATTTCGTGCAGATAGGTACGAACCGTATCCGTTGAGGAGTATGGCCGACTGCTCGTGCGATCGGCTTTCACTGTTTTGGTTTTAGGGGTTGTAGTGGACATGGGTGAGTTTTGCACTCCTTGTAACAACAGATAAAAAGTTGGTGATACCCTGTCCCACTTTTACAAGTGGGATAAAGACTGCGACAGGGGGATGTTACCCATCCTGTTTCTCGGTGACGATCGGTAGAAGCTTGTGGTTTTGGATTACTTTTGTGCTGAATTTTCTAGTAATCCCCGTTGATTTTCCGTAGCTCACTAGCTTTAACGGCTAGTTCCCGGCGAAGTGAAGCAAGAGTTTACTTTTCTCAATACTATTCCAAATTTTCAGGATCGTAAAGGGTAAAAGCCTCTGTCTTAAGGTCAAGATTCTACATTTTTCCTTAAGGTTTTAAATTCCCTGCTAGTTTTAACTGCAACTCAACTTTACAATACTCATGCAAACAGACTCATGCAAACAAACTCATGCAATTCGAGGGCTTTTTTTGCTCTCTGTTCTATCATCGCTTGAATTTTTCTCCCTGCCTAGATGCTAAGATGCGAGATAACCGAACTCGATCGCCCTATTCGCTGCAACTTACGGTTTAAAATATTTATTGACATTTTTCTTAAAATGTGATAAGGAAATTCTGCGAGGAGTAAGTAAAAGTCTATAAAAGCTGGCTGTGAACGCGCCAGCCTAATTTTTTTGCCTCAATGGAATTTCAACGCAAAACTCCGCTCCCGAACCCGGTGCACAAATGCCACGAATCAACCCCTGATGTTTCAAAACAACAATCTGGTAACTGATTGAGAGCCCCAACCCCGTACCCTGACCTACAGGTTTTGTGGTAAAAAACGGGTCAAACATTCGATCGCTCACAAGAGTGTCAAATCCCGGTCCGTTATCGGCAATTAGCACTTGGGCGCGATCGCCCGCCTGCAAAAGTTCCGTGCGAATCCGAATCCTACCGCCCTCACTGGCACCCATTTCTATAGCATCTATGGCATTGCCGAGCAGATTGACAAACACCTGATTGAGCTGTCCTGGATAACATTCTATAAGTGGCAAATCGCCATATTCTTTAATCACTTCAATTTCCGGCCTGCCATTATTTTCTTTGAGCAGGTGTTGCAGTATTAGCAGCGTATTATCTAGCCCTTCGTGGATATTAACAAACTTCATTTCCGCTTCGTCTAGGCGAGAAAAATTACGCAGCGACAGCACGATCTTGCCAATCCGGTCAGCGCCCACCCGCATGGAAGAGCAAAGTTTAGGCAAGTCTTCATTTAAAAATTCAAATTCAATTTCATCTCTATAAGCTAGAATTTCCGGTGCCGGAGCGGGATTGTATTTTTGATAGAGTTCTATCAGTTTCAGCAACTGTTGAATGTTGTCGCGGGCGCAGTCGAGATTGCCTAGAATAAAATTGACAGGATTGTTGATTTCATGAGCTACACCCGCGACAAGTTCACCGAGGCTCGACATTTTGGCGCTTTGGATCAGTTGCGCTTGGGTTTGCTGCAATTCTTGCAGAGTTTTCTTGAGTTGTTGGTTTTGGGCCACAGCATTCGCCGCCTGTTCTGCTTCCTGTAGTGCCGATCGCAATTGAGCTCGCTGTGTGGTTAATTTCTCATTCAATTTTTTAGCATCCGCTAAGGCAGTTTTCTGTGCTTGCAACAAGAAAAGCAAGTCAACTACCCGATCGTGAAGGGCGAAATCGTTAATCGTCAGCCCCAGCGGGGCGAGATCCGCTAAGTCTGCGATCCAAGGGGAACCGAGGAAAAAGATTACTTCTTGATTTTCCGCCGCAACCATCTGCCCTTTGAGCAGCATTTTGTTGTGGAGGGATTCGAGAAGGAAGATCGAGCGAGACTGCTCTCGAATGGCGTCAAATTCTAGAGGAACGTTCGGGCGTTCGATCCGAAAGTGTTCCTTCAGCGAACTTCCTAAAGATAATTCGGGGCAGATCCGAGCTAAAACATCTCCCAAATGCACAATTTCAGTCTCCCATCTCCGGAATGCTAAATGAAATGGAAAAGCTTTTGCAAATATCAGAGGAGAAGAACTGAATGCAGGGGAAACCATAATAGTTTTAGCTAGATTTGCAGTGGATGGAGAACACGTCGCGATCTGCTCCCTGAGTGCGATCGCTTGTTTGCTCGATCTCTACCTCTGTTTGGAATCGGCACGCCAAACCTTTCAACAGCCCCTTCACCATTGGGGCAAACCCTTGCCTGTGAGAGTAATAGTGCAGTTCCATGCTATTTTCTGAGTTTTCAGTACACTGAAACGAAGGCGGTTGAAGCTGGGGAAAATTCAACCCTACGCGGGCGTGGAGGTTGTCGAGGTTTGCCAGAAACTCCCGCAGGTTATCTCCCGCCAGATCGAGGATTTGGGCGTAGCCTTCAGAGGCGGTATAGATTACCCAGTATTCGCCGAAAGCCTGTAAAATATCATCGGCGCTCATTCCTAGCACTTCGCTTGCCGAATGTACCAGGCGGTGAGTGAGATCGTCTGGATAAGCATCCATTGTCATGAAAACGTCAATGTCTACATCTGCTTTCTCTTTGATGGTTTCCCAAGTCTCTTCCCCGAAGCGAGAACAGACCATTTCTTCGATCGCTTTGTTAACTAAACCGTACATAGATTACTCCTGCTTATCGAGGCGAGTGTTTTTTTGATACTTGCACTTCATCGGGCTTGAATTATATTGTAGACCGCCTGCCTCACTGAGAATTTTCAAACTGCGAATTTGAACGGGAATTTCCAACTTGCGATCGCCACGAAGCAACCGTTCTTTGTCTCAAAAAATACATAGTAAATTGGTAAAATTCCTTTAAAACCGATTATGACAGTCGAGAGTGCCGCCAGCGATTAATATAACTTAAACTCAAATTTTGGGTTTCCATAAAGTTAGAGACGATCGGGCTTTCCGACTCCTAGCTAGCTGCTAAAAAATCCTCAAACCCTTAAAAATTGTGTTTAAATGCCTAAGTTTTATTTATCTTAAATTTTGTGAAATGAGGGCTGAGGGTATGAGGGGGAAAACTCCTGGGCTCCTAGATGAGGGCTAATTTTATTTTACTGTCGAGCCTCGCACTTTCTAATTTATAACTCAGGCAAAAACCAGGTATTTCCGTCATTGCCAGCGATCGCCAATTGTTCGCAACGATTAATTTACAGTAACATTTGCCTAAGTTCTGTAATGAATCTAGCCGTTGTCAATCTAAAATCCCAGATCCATTTTAGCAGATTCTGCCTCGGCAAATACTTGTTCATCGGGCATTTCTTGCCAGTCGATATCCCCGATTTCCCTGTAGAATTGCTCATCATAGGGACGAGTCTGTACAACTACCGGCATCGGTACAGCGTGCCCCAAAACTAATGCTTGCTGTTTCGAGTCTAGTTTGGCCAAAACCGATCGCAAACTCTGGCCTCCTGAAACGCCCGTAAAGATAGCATCGATGTCTTTATCGTCGTTTAGCAAAGCTGTAATCCGCGTGCCGACTTGCGACATCACCTCGCCGTCGATACCGGAGGGACGCTGGTCTACAATTAGCAGAGTTACGAAGTATTTTCGCATTTCGCGGGCAATTGTACCAAAAATAGTCGATCGCACGATCGCTGGATCGAGAAAGCGGTGGGCTTCCTCAATGGTAATCACCAATGGTTGCGGGCGATCGCACGGATTTTTACTCTGCAAAAACTTCTCAGCTTTCCGCACATAAGATGCGTGAATGCGGCGAGTAATCACATTGGCTGCTAACATATACGACAGCAAATCCGAGTGCGAACCAAACTCAATTACTACATTTTTACCGCTATCCAAACACTGCAAAACTTCAGTTACATAATTTTTTGGACAGCGTTTGCGAATATATTTCAAATCATTTAAACGCTCTAATTTGCGCTGCAAAGCCATAATCGAAGATTTATTTCCCCGCTTTTCTTCGCAAAACATTTGGATATCTTCGTTGGTCATTTCCAACAACTTGTTAATCCAACCCTTGCCCAACTCATTGCGCAAAATAATCGCATTCTCGATACTAGCTTCCGACAAATTCAACTCCCGCTGCACTAGCGAGATATCTTCCACTTCAATTTCCTCGAAACTCAAAAATAACTCTTGAGCGTCACGGACACCCCGGCGTTTTGTCGATTCTGGATCGAGGGTATAAATCTGAATTTTATCGGGAAATAACTGCCGCAAACCTTTAACAGTGCTGAACTGTTTTCCTTCCGAAACTGCTTCCCAGCCGTACTCCGAGTGCATATCAAAAATTAGATTAACAGCAGCTTGTTTGCGAATAATTCCCGACAGCAGCAAGCGCGTCAGAAAAGATTTTCCTGTTCCCGACTTACCAAAAACTCCGTTGCTGCGTTCCACAAATCGGTCTAAATCCAAGCATACAGCCACGTCCATGTCAATCGGTTTGCCGATCGCAAAATTGCGGCGATAGGGGTCATCTTCCCAGCCAAAAACCGCTCGAAAGTCGGTTTCTTTGGCATCAAACACCTGGGAAAAGTGGCTGGGAATAGTTTTGACCGGCAGCAGTTCCATATCCGCACCACTTTGTGCCTCAAAAGAACCCAAATTGCCTAATGCCAACTTTTTATCGGGGACTCCGTTACCTGTTGGATTGAAGATTGCTTGAGATTTTTCTTTTTCCGCAGTCAGCATCAACATGGGCGCAAGCTCGATCGTACCGTAGGTGCTGCTACCGGCGAGGACTGCGATCAGAAAATCGTCGTTGGGGTTGGGAGGGTTGGATAAAATGCGTCCGCTGGATGTTCCGAGAGACACGTCGGTGAGCATACAGAAAAAGTGCGATCGCACCCCCCGCACTACTAGAAATTTCCCCACCCTCATATCTTCCACCGAAACGTCGGCGTGCAATCGCACTTCTAATCCCTTGCTGAGGGAACCTTGAATAACAGAGCCTAACGGTTTGTCATTAGTCATTTGTCAGTTGATTAGTTGTCAGTTGATTAGTTGTCAGTTGTCAGTTGTCAGTTGTTATTCGTTTATTTGTTATTCGTTTATTTGTTATTCGGCAATTATTAGCAACTAGCAACTGCCAACTAGCAACTGCCAACTGTTAACTGTCAACCGTCAACTGCCAACTGTCAACTGTCAACTGCCAACTGTCAATTATAATTCCGATGCTAATGGCCATTCAAATAAACTCGGATGCAGGTCTACATCGGTCAAATCCGTTTCGCTCAAATAAGCATCGGTCAAAGATACTCCTTTCAAACTTGCGCCTTTGAGGTTTGCACCTTTAAGGTTAGCACCTCTGAGATTAACTCGGAATAAATGAGCATCGCTCAAGTCTACCTCAGTTAAATCTGCTCCCTCCAAATTTACTCTCATCAAATCTGCTTTTCTGAGGTCAGCTTCGTTTAACTTCGCGCCGCTGAGGTCAGCTTTTGTCAAGTCTACACCTCTCAAATCGGCCCCACTCAAGTTAGCGAACAGCAAAGTAGCTCCGGTGAAATCTGTCTCCCTCAAATCGGCATCGCTTAAATTAGCGCCGCTGAGGTCGGCTCTGGTTAAGTCTACACCCCGGAGGTCAGAAGAACACAAGTTTACTTGGTGCAAAATTGCGCCGCTTAAATCGGCTCCTCTTAAGTCTGTTCCCTCCAAGTTTGCACCTTTGAGGTAAGCTTTTTTTAAGCTGGCTCTGCTGAGATCTACATTTTTGAGATTGACCGAACTTAAGTTAGAACCGCTCAAATTAGCTCCGCTTAAATCTGACCCGTTTAAGTCGGCTCCGGTTAAGTTTACCCCTTGCAGCGATACATTGGGAGCAATTAAATAAGCTCCGGCTTGACGGGGGTCAATGCCTTCTGAAAACAATGTTTTGTTGCTGTAAACAGCTTTTTCTAAAATGGTGCCGCTCAAACTGGCTTCCCTCAAGTCCGCTCCGCTGATGTTGGCTCCTGCTAAGTTTGCCCGATCGAGTTTTGCTCCAAATAAAATAGCTTTGTATAAGTTTGTCCGCCGCAAATCGGCTCCTTTTAAGTCGGCTTCGGTCAAATCTACCATAGCCAGATTTAAGCCGGGGAGCGAGGCATTGGGAGCTAGCAAAATTGCTCCCATTGCGCGTGGGTCAATATCGTCAGGAAAGATAGTCCGGTTGTTGTAGACTGTTTTGTCTAAAATGACGCCAGTCATCTGAGAACCGCGCAAATCTGCTCCGCTGAGGTTGGCTCTCGTTAAGTTGGCTTCCTGGAGATTTGCTCCAACTAAATTGGCCTTGATCAAACTTGCTTGTTTGAGGTTGGCTTGACTGAGTTCGGCTCCTACGAGAGTAGCTTCTCGGAGGACAGCACCGGTCAAATCGGCTCTGGTGAGGTTGGCTAAATTGAGCAATGACTCAGCTAAATCCGCCCCGCTGAGATTGGCGCCGGTGAGGTCGGCTTCGATCAGGTCTGCATACCTGAGACTAGCGTCGCTGAGGTTGGTTTCTCGGAGGTCTGTTCCCCTGAGGTTTGCTCCCCGGAGTTCTGCACCGCCGAGGTTGGTGCCTTTAAGTGCTTGTCCCCTGAGGTCGAGCCGGTGCAGAAAGTCACCAACGTTCATTTCCATGTCGATTTGCCCTTTCTATTCTTGACCCTAGCTTGACATTCCGAGGGCTGAATCGGGAATAGGGGAAAAACTATAGATTTTTTGAGGTTGAAGCCTCGCGCACGCGGACGCGACTTGTCCGAGGGGGAGGTTTTCGCGATCGAGCTGGACTTGCAGGGTTTTGAGCGGATCGCCACCGGAGGAAACAATGAATTCTAGTGTTTTCAAGTCGGATTCTGTGCTGATTTCTGCGAGAATTTGCCCGATCGCCTTGACGTAAGGATGATTTGTGTCCGAGTACCAGTCGGGGGCCGCGAGTCCGGCTTGATCGAAGCCTAGGTGAACGATGAGCGAGCCTTCTCCAAACAAAGCTATGCCCACCGGCCGCGCTTCTTCTTGCAGCAGCAAGTCGTGGCTAGCCGCCAAATGCCGCAGTTTTTCTAAGTGTCCGTACCGATTTTGAATGACAGTATCTTCCTCTTTTCCTTCTTCCCTCTTCCTGAATTTCCCCCCTTGGGGGGGGCAGGGGGGGGTTGACTTCTTCCCTCTTCCTGCTTCCTTCGCTGCGTTCCACTGAATCGCCACTGTGACTAAATAAGTTTGCAGCAGCAGATGACCGAGTTTTTCGGCTTTTGTTGCCAGATAGATCGAGTTGTAATCTGTGGCTTCTATCAGTAAGGGGACGCGATCGGCAACTTCAATGCCGTAACCTTTCAAACCAGCAATTTTGCGCGGATTGTTGGTAATCAACCGAATTTTTTGCACTCCCAAATCGTTGAGCATTTGTGCTCCGACACCGTAGTTCCGCAAATCAGCGGGAAAGCCCAACCGCTCGTTAGCTTCCACGGTATCGTATCCCAAATCTTGCAGCGAGTAAGCTTTTAGCTTATTTACCAATCCAATGCCCCGACCTTCTTGGCGCAAGTAAACTATGATGCCAGAACCGGCACTTTCGATCATTTTCAGTGCCGCTTGCAGTTGCATCCGACAGTCGCAGCGCAGCGAACCCAAAGCATCGCCGGTCAGACATTCCGAATGCACTCGCACCATCACGGGTTTGTCCTTAAATTCTGCGGGGTCGCCCTTGACAATAGCAACGTGTTCTGAATTGTCTTGAGTGTCGCGGTAGGCGTAAATCATAAAATCGCCGAATTCCGTGGGCAATTTGGCGACGGTTTCGCGGCGGACGAAGCGATCGTGCTTGAGTCGGTAGCTAATTAAATCAGCAATGCTGATGATTTTGAGATTGTGCGTTTTGGCATACTCGATTAATTCCGGCAACCTCGCCATCGAACCGTCAGGGTTTTGAATTTCGCAGATCACGCCGCTGGGATAGAGGCCGGCGAGTCTGGCGAGGTCAACGGAGGCTTCGGTGTGGCCAGCGCGTTTGAGGACACCACCGTCGATCGCCCGCAGCGGGAAAATGTGACCGGGACGGCGCAAGTCTTGAGGTTTGGTGTCCGGGTGGATGGATACTTGGATGGTGCGGGCCCGGTCTTCGGCGGAGATGCCGGTACTGACACCGTTGACTGCATCGATGCTGACGGTGAAGGCTGTTTGATTGTTGTCGGTGTTTTTGCTAACCATCAGGGGTAGTTCGAGCCGATCGAGTCTTTCGCCGCTCAAGGCCAGACAAATCAAACCCCGGGCGTTCACTGCCATAAAATTGATATTGTCGGGAGTGGCGAATTGGGCGGCACAAATCACGTCGCCTTCGTTTTCGCGGTTTTCGTCATCTACTACTACCAGCATCCGACCTGCTTTCATGTCTGCGAGGGCGCTGTCGATTGAGTCAAATTGAAAGGATTGAGTTGGGGTGTTGTTATTTGGCACTGAGGACTTCAAGCTATAAACTGTATTGTTATCGAAATAGAATCTATTTTTGATTGTAACCTTTTGTTTCCGGCAGGGGATTGCCCTGTCCAGATAAGTTTGAAACCATTTTCGAGCTTTTATACTATAGATATTGCTTTTTGTCAATCAAAAAATGCCTGAGTATTTCGTGAGTTCGATCGAGATTGCGAGGCTTTTAGGGAAAGATCAGCACAATTATGTTTACTCTAAATCCGAATTTTTCCGATATTAATATGATTGTTATAGCGCGGTTGAGTTGTTGATTTAGCAATTATTACTCTAAGCAAAGCAGCGATAAGCGATCGGTTTTGAATTTCTTAGGCACGGTTTTGCGGCGATCAGCCTGCCCGGATGTAGCGCTATTCTTAAAACATGGATCTGTCTAAGAGAGGTGGCGTAATGAGCCAATGCTTTGTCTGAACACTAAAGCAATTGCCAGAACTCAAGTGTAGTGGGACAATAATTGAGATCCCTCCAATTGCCCCAATCATGAATAACTGGCCAAAGTTCCTCCCCTTTCCTGCATCATGGGGAAAAGGTTTTGCATTAAGCAGCGGTTTTTGGCTGATTGTTTCCTTTCTGCTGCCTGGATATTACTACTACTACTACAGATTTAGCACAGCGTACTGGTACATCATCAGAAATTCTGACTCTAAAGGCGCGATCGCATTTGCTTGGTTGTGCCAGATACCGTTATTTGCTTTCTACCATTGGGGCTTAACTAAAGTTGCCGAGTGGGTGGAAATCCGCCGCCACAACCAGCAGCCCACAGTAACAGTATCGGCTTGGCTGCACTGGAGGGAAGGGATTATCGCATTTCTGATGCTGCCGGCTGCAATCGTGATGGGAATTCCAGCGATCGCCTTTTTGATGCTGCCACTCAGGGACTCTTCGAGCAGGATTCTGGCTTTAATTGTAGGAACTGCGATCGCATCTGCTTACTTATATCACTTCCGCTTTGCCAAGCTGCTTAAAATTATTCTCAAATTCCTATGGATTTTCTATGCAAACCTACTAAAAATATTTGAACTCCTGTTAGTTCCAACACTAACCGGTACTCCGTTTTTTCTGCTAACTGTTGCCACGACCGAAATCGTGCCACAAAAGCTACTGCCGCTAACAACCTTTCTGTTAGTTATTTCTGTGTTTCTAAGCGGCATCGTCGGATATGCAGCTTTGCAATATTGGTCAGCGCATTTAGTTAATTGGGCAGCGAAGTGGTGGCCAACTGACTTTCCTGGTAACAGTCGGATTCAAGCTCGAAAAGCTTGGAAACACAACAAAACAGCAGCCAGCCAATCTTTTGTGCGGCATACAACCAGTTGGCATTTAGCGGCTAATGATACTACGTACCTAATTTATTTCAATTTGAGCGCGATCGTACTCGGTGCGATCGCCATCAGGTTGTTTGGAGATCCGTCAAAATGGTCAGAAACAGGAAAAGAGATGTTAGGATGTGTCGTGGCGCTAGTTTGGGTGGCGCAGTGGCATTTCTGGGGTTGGCGTCGTGAAGTAGAAATTGCCAGCGGCGAGCCCTCAGCCAAAAAGCGATCGCCCAATCGTAATTTACCTGCTCCCGATCCAGTTGCAGTCGAACTCAACCAGCTTGCAGCGGAGTTAGGCGATGTTCGGATGAAGCCTGTCAGAAAACCGCCTTCAGCAACGAAAAAGCCTAAGTCACAGCAGGCTCAGTGGTACGTATTCCGCAGCGGTAAAGCCGAGGGGCCTTATACTAAGCGACAGTTGCGAGATGTGCAGCAGATTACCGATCGTACCAAAGTACGCGCGGGTGAAGCCGAATGGCAGCGCGCTGGTGAAATTCCCGAATTAGCACAATTTCTAACTCAAAAAAAATAAGGGGCGATCGCTTCATGTTGACCCGCATTTTACTTAAAAAAAAACCCTCAACATTGTGAGGGTTTTGCGATGCCAAGACGGAGATTTGAACTCCGGACACGTGGATTTTCAGTCCACTGCTCTACCAACTGAGCTATCTCGGCTTGTTTTTTCGCGCTTTACTATCTTAGCAGACACATACGGAATTTAGCAAGCACTTTTTCAAACTATTTTTTAGATCGCCGGGAACCGCCCACCTGTAAGCTAAAGCTGCAACCTAAAATCCAACAATCGCAATGGCAGTGCAACATCGAGACAGCCGGGGCAAGAGTATGCTGATCTTAGGCATAATTTGGCTGCTGGGGGCAATTAGCGATCGCCTCTGGTTTGCCCTCGATCGCTCGGTACCCGCCTGGGATCAAGCAGAATACCTCACTAGCACCCTGAATTACTTCCAAGCGTTGCAGCATCCTCTGTGGTTGTCTGGGGAGTGGTGGACAAATTTCTGGCTGCTGTCAACGAAGATTCCGCCCTTGGTGTACATTTTAACGGTGCCGTTTTTGCATATTTTTGGCGCTGGGGGCGATCGGGCAACCCTCGTTCATTTATTATTTAGTGCTATTCTGCTCGCCTCAGTCTACAATTTGGGCACCAAATTATTTAATCGGCAAGTTGGTTTGTGGGCTGCTGCAATTTGCGTTTTGTTGCCGGGACTTTATCGGTTTCGCCTGCAATTTTTACTTGATTTCCCCCTCACTGCTGCCATTACTTTTTGTTTCTATTGTCTGACAATGTGGAAGGAAGAAGGTTCGGCAGCGGATTTTGTAGCGGATGTAACGGATAGACTGAAGTTGGAAGAAGGAACTAAAAAGAAGCATAAATTCTCTCCCTCTTCTCCCCCTCTCCCCCTCTCCCAATCTCCCAATCTCCCAATCTCCCAATCTCCCCCTCTCCCCCTCTCCCCCTCTTCTTTCTTTTGGGCGATCGCCTTTGGGATTTCTCTGGGTTTATCAATATTAGTTAAACACACTACAGTATTATTTTTGTTTACGCCGATTCTGTGGTTGGCGGTTGGTGCAGTGCGGCAAAAAGCTTGGGGGAGATTAGCTCAATTAGCTGGTGCTTTGTTGCTGTCGGCGGCGGTGTTTGGCCCGTGGGCGAAAACCAATTGGCTGTTAATTTTGACCGGGGGAAAACGGGCAACGCTGGATTCTGCGATCGCCGAAGGAGATCCGGGCTTGAATACCATCGGTGCTTGGATTTACTATATTCAACACTTACCCGAACAGATTTCCTGGCCTCTGTTACTGATTCCCTTAGTTGGATTTATACTGTATTATTGGCTAAACAAAGCCGATAGTCAATCAATCTTGTACCTTAACTCCTGTCGGTGGCTGGCGGTATTTTGGGTAGGATCTTATTTAATTAATTCCCTAAATATCAACAAAGATGACAGATATGTGATACCTTATTTACCAATAGTCGCAATCTTTTTAGCCTACTGTTTAACCCTGTGGCCTCAACGTTGGGGAAAGCAAATTCGTTGGGGAACAATTGGCTTGGCAATTCTGGCGATGCTATTTCATATCTGGCCGCTGGGAGGTGGTTTTGGAAATAGCTTAGTCCAAGTTTTTAGTCCCGGCAATTCCAGCTATCCTTACTTAGGGAAAGAGTGGCCACACCAAGAAGTAATTGCGGAAATTATCGAGACGGAACCTTATTTGCAATCGACTTTGGGCGTGTTGCCTTCGACGCCGGAAATTAACCAGCATAATTTGAATTATTATGGTGCTTTAGCTAATTTTCAGGTTTACGGGCGGCAGGTGGGAACTAATTTAAAAGAAGTGCCGCAGGATGTGCGATCGCTTTCTTGGTTTGTAACTAAAACTGGCCCGCAAGGTTCGATTCGGGAACGGATTAAAAAAGCTCAAAATGCAGCAGTGGCGACGATTGAAACTGGCGGCAAGTTTCAGTTGCAAAAAAGTTGGGTTTTGCCTGACAATACTAATTTGAATCTTTATCGCAAGCGATCGCACGCGGTGGAAGTACAGCCGTTGCCTGAAGCGCGATCGCAAGTACAATTAGAGCAAGTGACTGTCCTGGCAAAACCTGTTCCCGGTGTAGCGCTGCCGGTTACTTATATTTGGTCAGGGCCTTGGCAGCAGTTGCAGTCTGGTTTAGTGTTGTTAACGTGGCAAAATCAGCAGTCTGGTGATATTCCACCGGGACAGACTTTCAGGATTTTACACGATCGCGCGATCGCCCAGGGGACTTTGCATCCGGGGATGCTGGAAGCGGATAAATTTGCTGTGGGATTCCGAGTTGTCGATCGCACCGCGATGCTGACTCCTGCTAATATTGCACCGGGAAGTTACAGTCTGCAAGCTACTTATCTGAATCGCAAAACCGGCGAAACTTATCCGATGAAAGTGCCGCAGGTAACGCTTAAAATTGACGCTGAGCCTGCGGTTATTGCTTCCCAGACTCGAAGGGGGAGCGAAAATGAGAAAAACTTGAAAATCACCAAACAAGTCCCAGCAAACGAAGATATGCCGGAGTTAGATTTGGTGACTCAATTGCGGGAAATGGCAGTTAATTTACCGAAAGGATTGCCCGGTTTAGAACCCGTGTTTGAGGAAATTGGGCGCATCAATCAGTACGATCCAACTCAGGATTATACAGTGCAAGCGCAACAAGCGTTAGCATATCGGCTGAAGCAGGAACCGAATAATCTAGAATGGGCTTATGCTTTGGCATTTTCTACAGTATTGCAGCAGAATGTCGAAAGTGCGATCGCAGCTTTAGAAAAAGTCACCCAACTCGACTCTCAAAACCCCTATGCTTATGCTTATCTCGCCTTCGTCCAGATTTACGGTTGGCATCCCAAAGCCGCTGAAACTGCCTTAAAACCAGCCCTAGCCCTCAACCCCAACCTGCCAGAAATTAGAGTTTTAAACGGTTTAGCAGCCTTGATGCAAGGCAATCTCATCCAAGCGTGGCAAGATTTGCAATTCCTAAAACAGTTGAAAATCTAACAAGTAAGATTAATACTCAATACCTGCTTGAGCTTTAATGCCTTGTTCTCGAAATGGATGCTTAACCAAAGTCATTTCCGTCACCAAGTCGGCGCGTTCAATCAATTCTGGTGGCGCGCCTCGGCCTGTTAGAATCACATGAGAGTCTACTGGTTTTTGGTCTAAGCCTGCGAGCACTTGCTCGACTTGCAAATAACCAAGCTTTAATGCTATATTGACTTCATCTAGTAAGACTAATTTAAATTCGGGATTACAGATAAAAGTTAGAGCTTTATCCCAGGCTTTTTGAGCTGTTTCGATATCTCGATTGCGGTCTTGCGTATCCCAGGTAAAACCTTCACCCATTGCATGGAATTCTAGCTGATTTTCCCAGAGTTCAAAAACGGCTTTCTCTGCCGGTTCCCAAGCTCCTTTGATAAATTGTACTATGGCGACGCGGTAGCCGTGACCGAGCGATCGCAAAACCATACCCAAAGCAGCCGTAGTTTTGCCTTTACCGTTACCCGTATTGACAATAATTAAGCCTTTGTCTTCCGCAGCATTAGCAATTCGCTGCGCCTGGACTTCTTGTCGGCGCTGCATTTTTTGTTTATGCTGTTCGGCAGTTAAGCCAGTCGTCGTAGTTGTTTCTGTATTGGTTTCCATGAGATTTATTTTAACCGCAGATCAACGCAAATAAACGCTGATATATTTAGGATGTCTAGTTAAGCCCAGAGTGTTTGCAAGTTTAGCACGAAACCGGGCAAAATGTCTTCTCCTGAAAGTTCTGTCGGATATTCCAGAATTTCTGTTTCTTGTCCTTGGCGGTAGATTTCAACTCGGCGCGTTTTACGATTGATTAACCAGCCTAATTTTACTTGGTTGTCCATGTATTCTTGCATTTTGTCTTGAGTATCTTTTAAACTGTCAGTTGGTGACATTAACTCTAGGACAAAATCTGGGGCGATGGGAGGGAATTTTTGTTTTTGTTCGGGGGTGAGTGCATCCCATCTGTCTTGTTTAATCCAAGAGACATCGGGAGAACGATTTGCACCGCTGGGTAGTTTGAAACAAGTTGAAGAATCGAAACAAACTCCCAGTTTAGCTTGTCGGTTCCAAATTCCAAAATCAGTAGCTATTTCAAAATTGCTGTTTCCGGTTTCTCCTCCTGTGGGTGACATGACGGTGATTTCTCCTTTGGCGTTGCGTTCAAATTTGACATCGGGGTTTTGGCGACACAGTTGATAAAATTGGTCGTCGGTGATTTGGGCGATCGCATTAAAGTTAATGGTGACTGCTAGCATGGTATTTTAGAGGCTGCATTTGGATTATTTTAAGTGCAGATGAACGTCGATCGATGCAGGTTGTCTGTTCGCCAAAAAATCTTGTAAAACCTAATTTTGCATTACAGGCCAGACTGCTTGCAAGTTTAGCACGAAACCGGGCAAAATGTCTTCTCCTGAAAGTTCTGTCGGATATTCCAGAATTTCTGTTTCTTGTCCTTGGCGGTAGATTTCAACTCGGCGCGTTTTACGATTGATTAACCAGCCTAATTTTACTTGGTTGTCCATGTATTCTTGCATTTTGTCTTGAGTATCTTTTAAACTGTCAGTTGGTGACATTAACTCTAGGACAAAATCTGGGGCGATGGGAGGGAATTTTTGTTTTTGTTCGGGGGTGAGTGCATCCCATCTGTCTTGTTTAATCCAAGAGACATCGGGAGAACGATTTGCACCGCTGGGTAGTTTGAAACAAGTTGAAGAATCGAAACAAACTCCCAGTTTAGCTTGTCGGTTCCAAATTCCAAAATCAGTAGCTATTTCAAAATTGCTGTTTCCGGTTTCTCCTCCTGTGGGTGACATGACGGTGATTTCTCCTTTGGCGTTGCGTTCAAATTTGACATCGGGGTTTTGGCGACACAGTTGATAAAATTGGTCGTCGGTGATTTGGGCGATCGCATTAAAGTTAATGGTGACTGCTAACATGGTATTTTAGAGGCTGCACTTGGAGTATTTTAATCGCAGATAAACCTCGATCGATGCAGGTTGTATAAATCGTAAAGTCGAAATGCTATTTTTGAAGCGGGAAGATTTTGGGAGATCCTTGTGCTAGCATTATATCACAAAGTTATTAAAACCTGTTTATCTGGTCGTAAAAAGCTTTTTCGAGGAAAGATTTGCAGACATACCAATAATAAAATGCAATATTGATTTCACTCAACAACTTAGGAACTCCTTCTAACATACTAGCTAATATTTTACTTTTTAAATGCAGCGCGTCCATGCCGATCGCAAAAAACAACAAGCCCAATCCAGCTAACAAGATTTTGTAGGGAGTAGACTTTAGTTCTCGCCGAAAAAACCATCCGTAGGAGAAGACAAAAATAGCGTACAGCAAACTAACTCCTAACTTGCGAATTCCCAAAGCGCCAATGTATAGATGAATCCTGTAAATTTCATTGATCAGAAATGCGCCTGTCAACAAAGCAGAGAACAGAATAAATCGATGTTTTGAAGGGCGCGGCTGCATAGTGTTAGCCAATCCATAGCTAAAGCTACAAACAATGACTGGTACAGCACATAATACTTGAAATGTGCGAGTTAATAAGGCGACATTGGGATTGGGGGAGAAAAAAGGGTGAAAAAATAAATCGCTGACTTGCAAGCCTGACAACTGAGTCAAGACAACCAGAAATCCCACCAGCAAGAGAGACAAACAATTGAGTCGAAAAGCTGAGCGAAAAATAGTCATAAGCGAGGGACAACGAAAGGAAAGTTTACCGCAGCCGAATAAAAAAATACTTTTCCACTATAGCTGCTGATTTGCTAAACTAAGAAGAGTCTTGTCAAACAGGGTGACACTGATGCTGTCAGTAAAAGAAGCAGAATCGATCGTTCTAAATTTAGCGCAACCCCTCGACAGTCAGCGGGATGTAGAAATTGTAGACTTGTTGGCAGCATCGGGGCGCATTTTGGCTGCATCCGTCACCGGTTCCCTCGATTTTCCCTATTGGGACAATTCGGCAATGGATGGGTACGCGGTGCGGTTTGCTGATGTGGAAAATTGCAGCGCCGAAAAACCAGCGGTACTTGAAGTAGTTGAGGATATTCCAGCGGGATATCTGCCTCAAAGTACGGTACAATCGGGCCAAGCAGCACGGATTTTTACGGGTGCGATGATGCCGGATGGTGCTGATACGGTGATAATGCAGGAAGAAACAAGGCGTGAGGGCGATCGTATTTTTATCCTAGTTTGTCCTGAAAAGCCGCAAGCATTTGTCAGGCACAAAGGCGCTTTTTATCAAGCAGGAACAACTTTGCTAACTCCTGGTACAATTATCAACGCCCCAGAAATAGCGGTATTAGCAACTGCACAGTGCATTCAAGTTCCAGTTTATCGGCGTTTGCGAGTAGCAATTTTTTCGACTGGTGATGAATTGGTATCGCCAGACGAACCTTTAGCACCGGGAAAACTGGTTGACTCGAATCAATATGCTTTGACTGTTTTGTTGGCGCAAATGGGATTTGAGCCGATTCGCTTGGGGATTGTTCCTGACAGTAAAGATGCGCTAACCAAGGCAATCGCTAAGGCTGTTTCTACCGCAGATGTGGTACTTTCGACTGGCGGTGTATCGGTAGGAGATTACGATTATATTGATCAAATATTGGCTAATTTGGGAGGTCAGATTCACATAAGCTCTGTGGCGATCAAGCCGGGAAAACCTTTAACGTTTGCTCAGTTTAAACGAGATGAAAAAAAATCCGATTCGCCGATTTCGAGTTCGGATTGTCTCTATTTTGGTTTGCCGGGAAATCCGGTTTCAGCTTTAGTTTGTTGTTGGCGCTTTGTTGTGCCTGCTTTGCGAAAGATGTCTGGGCTGGGCGCGGATGCTTGGGGCCCGGAGTTTGTGCGGGCTCGATGTGATGTTGAATTGCGATCACACGGCAAGCGCGAAACTTACATTTGGGGTAAACTACATTTAGTTGCCGGAGTCTGGGAATTTGAACCTGCTAGTGGCAGCCAAAATTCAGCCAATTTAATTAACCTCGCCAATACAACTGGTTTAGCAGTTTTGCCACCAACGGAAACCTGGGTTTGGCCCGGCGAATTCGTTGAAGTTTTAAAAGTTAGTCAGTAGTCAGTAGTCATTAGTCATTAGTCATTAGTTTCATAATCGGTACTCTTTTTTTATTCTTTCCTCCCTCTTCCTTCTTCCCTCTTCCTTCTTCCCTCTTCCTTCTTCCCTCTTCCCTCTTCCTTCTTCCCTCTTCCTTCTTCCTTCTTCCCTCTTCCTTCATATTATGAGAATTTTAATTGTTGAAGATGATCCGATGATGCAACTGGGATTAGAGCAAGTTTTAGCCGATTCCCCAGAAATAGAAATAGTAGGACAAGCAGAAGACGGTTATTTAGGTGTAGCAGCCGCACTGAAACTAAAACCTGATATTATTGTGATGGATATCGGTTTGCCGCGACTGGACGGTATAGCAGCGACGCAGCAAATTAAAGCACAACTGCCGGAAGTTCGAGTGGTAATGTTAACTTCTCATACGGCTGAAACTGAAATTATTGCTGCCCTTTCTAGCGGGGCTGATGCTTATTGTATTAAAGGTGCTTCCGTAGATAGGCTGTTAGCCGCGATTGCAGCGGCAGCAGAGGGGGCTACATATCTTGATCCTCAAATTGCTCGGACTGTCATCGAACACCTCAAACCGCCGATGCCTGCCTCTACAACTACTTTTGGTCAGTTGTCACAGCGGGAATTGGAAGTGTTAAGATTAATGGTGGAAGGTAACAGCAATCCAGAAATTGCCGCGGCGCTTTATTTGAGCCCAAATACTATTAAAACTCATGTTCGCGGTATTATGAATAAGTTGGCTGTGGATGACCGCGTGCAAGCAGCCGTTGTAGCGCTGAGGACGGGGTTGGTGTAAAAAAGAAGGAAGAAGGAAGAAGGAAGAAGGAAGAAGGAAGAAGGAAGAAGGAAGAGGGAAGAGGGAAGAGGGAAGAAAGAAGAAAAATAATTCAACGTTTTTCAGTTACCAATTCGCAATTCGTAATTCCCAATTCCCAATTCGCAATTCGTAATTCCAAATTTTCACGATCAATTAGTAGCAATTTGAGTAATAGAATCTATGTCTGAGTGGATAGAAATCGGTACAATTGTAGCAGCTCAAGGTTTGAATGGGGAATTGCGAGTCTATCCCGATTCGGATTTCCCGGAAAGGTTTATTGAACCGGGAAAGCGGTGGCTTTGGCGCCCGAAGAAAACTGAACCGGAACCGATCGAGTTTTTGGGTGGTCGCTACATTCCGGGCAAAGGGTTGTATGCTGTAGAGGTGGAGGGTATTGAAGACCGCGATGGTGCTGAAGCGCTGCGGGGCTGTAAGTTATTCATCGAAAAGGGCGATCGACCTTACCTCGAATCTGATGAGTTTTACGTGCAAGATTTGATCGGTATGGAAGTTTTTAACCAGTTAACCGGGGAAATCTTAGGTAAGGTAAGTGATATTATTCCCGCAGGTAACGACCTTTTAGAAGTAGAAACAGATTTAACAGCGCCGGAACCTGTCGCCCCAGGATTAGAAAAGCCAAAACGCCCTGAAACTCCCAAAGCAAACGCTGACCCCAGAAATACCCGCAAACCAAGGAAAATCCGCGTTAAAGAACCTAAATCAACGAAAATTTTGATTCCTTTTGTGGAAGAGATTGTGCCAATTGTTGACTTGGAAAAAGGCAGAATTGAAATTGTTCCTCCTCCTGGTTTGTTGGAAGACATTTAGACAAGACGGCGGTTGAAACCGCCCAGTCTTCTACAAAATAAAGGAAAGGATTATTCAGGCTAAGCCGGATTGGGTATTAATTATTAACAATGCCCAATGCCCAATGCCCAATGCCCAATTTCCAATATTAATCATTTGATTTATTTGCGTATCGCACTATCAAGTAACTGATGGAAAGGGCGAAAATTGCCGCCGCCAAACCAATCAAGTCGGCTGCGGTTTTTTTTTCCAGGTCAAGAATGATGATTTTTCGAGATACTGCTATCAATGAAGTTACAATAACCAGCTCTACTTGAATTACGTGCTTTTTGAGATAAGCTGTAATATTTTCTAATATTTCCAGAGCAATTAAAACATTTAAAAACAACCCAAATATGACAAACAACGTATCTTTTAACAAAAAAGTCTCATGGTCATTAAACAATTCTTTTGCTAAAAAAAGCAGCAAATCGCAAACGCTGACCATAATTACCAAAATCATCGCCAGCGATAAAATTTTCGATATTATGACTTCTACACTTTCCGCAAAATGAAGAAAGTCTTCATCGCTACCTAGCTTAGAAATTTGCCTAAATAGTTTTTTCAGCATACCCGTGATTTAGTAATCATTCATTCATTGATGATTCTGTCATCGTTTGGTGCACTTGGCAATCCTGAAACTCTATGATTGCTTGTTTCGTTGTGCCACCAGGGCTGTGGGGAAGCGGGTTCTCTCTACCCGTTATATTTCAATACAGTTCATTTAAGAACAATTTGGCTGCCAAGAGAGACTTGTATCTCCCACACAATCGTGAAATTTAATTCGTTCGTAAAAAAGCGCTAACTAAACCGTATTGCGTTATATTTTACAGTTTTTCGCATCAGCTAGGAATCGATCGCACACCGTCGAACTCCTGATTAATAAATTTTTTCCATAAAAAATCCTCAAACTATTGTCTAGCAATATTTTGAGGACTTTAAGACGCGGTACGATCGCAGAACTAACTATCTATTCTCAACAAAGAATGATTGTTGACTGCATTTTCGCCCTGTCGAACACACGGTTAAGCTAAATTTTTAGCTTGGGTGGGTTTAGTAACGGCGAGAAGAGCGGTCGTTGTTGCCCCAGTTACCGCTGTTGGACGAACCACGTTCTTCACGGGGTTTTGCCTTATTGACCTTGAGGTCGCGACCCATCCACTCAGCACCGTCAAGAGCCTCAATGGCTGCGGTTTCTTCTGCTTCAGTAGACATTTCTACAAAAGCGAAGCCACGCATCCGACCTGTTTCGCGGTCAGCAGGCAATTGAATGCGCTTTACTGTTCCGTACTCTGAAAAAGTTTGGCTGAGGTGCTCCTGCGTTACTTCGTAGGATAAATTGCCGACATAGATTGACATTGAACATTCTCCAGAATCGAGGTTGTAGAGATTTAAATCCGGAGGAACGCCGATCGAACGAACTGTACTGCCGAAAATAAAGCCTTATAAAAATATCATAGCACCTATAGGTGCAAACTGCAATTTTTTGATCCGCTCGATCGACTAAAAAAAAGGAAGAAGGAACCAGGAAGAAGGAAGAAGGAACAAGGAACAAGGAAAAACCCCGAATAAAGCAGGAAAAACCAGAAAAAATAAATTTAATTTTCTTGATTCGCGAGCTCTGCCGCAGAACGCAGCTTGTCGGGTGCTTCATTCAGTTGACAGTTGACAGTTGACAGCGACCTCTACCTCTACCTAGAAGGAAAAGGATTGGAGTAATGAATAGTCTGATTTTAATTTCTCGCCTTTAAGGATTCCGGCTTTAAACCAATTCTTTCTGGTAAAGGCTCACAATTCCTTGATGACCGTAGAGCACCCCGCGATTGTGCCGTACTCTAGGGCCCAGAAACCGGGTTTCTTGACAAAAAACTACGATTTTACGTAATTCTGTGGCAAGAAACCCAGGTGATGAGATTGGTGCCACTATGTGAGTTTTAAGATACCAAATTTGGACAGTAGCTCAAGAATTGACGGTGACGGTGGATTTTGCCCAATTAAACTCCCCAACTTCTGTAGCAACTTCTTCGACAACTTCCGCCCCAGTTTCTGCCCCAACCAACACTAACTGCACCGCACAAGCTTTTAACTCGGGCTGTTTAGAATCTGGACAGCTTGCAGCATGAGTCATGGCATTGGCTTCAGCACTTTCTGCCCACAGAGAACCCCAGTGCATCGGTACAAATAGGGTACCAGGGGCGATCGCCTTTGTGACTTTTGCGGGAAACTGCCCCTTGCCGCGGCGCGATCGAACTTCTAGCAAATCACCCTCCTTAATTTGCAATTTAGCAGCATCGCGGGGGTGAATTTCCAAAAATGGAGCGGGGTGCAATTGATTAATTTTCTCAGTTCTCCCCGTGCGCGTCATCGTGTGCCAGTGTCCGTAAACTCTGCCTGTCGTCAACACAAACGGATAGTCTGGATCGGGAGGTTCTGCCAGTCCCCGCGAGTGATAGGCCGAAAATCTCGCCCGCCCGTCAGGAGTGTGAAAACGCCTGTCAGTATACAGGCGTTTCGCTTCGTTGGCTGGATGCACAGGCTCATTTTCGGGACAAGGCCACTGCTGCGGGCCTTGGAGGCGCAAATACTCGTGGCTGAGGCCTGTCATGTCGCAAGGTCTGCCCCCTGTCAACTGCACGTACTCTTTGTATACGTCAGCGCTGCTGTCGAAAGCAAAGTGTTCGGCAAAACCCAAGCGGCGGCCGACTTCTGCGAAAATCCGCCAGTCATCGCGCGCTTCTCCAGATGGTGCGTCGAAACCTGGACAAAACGTCACGCGGCGTTCGGAATTCGTCATCACTCCGGTTTTTTCGCTCCACTGCGTTGCCGGCAGTAGGATGTGAGCGTAGGCTGAGGTTTCCGTGGGATAGTAGGCTTCTTGATAAATGGTAAAGGGCGATCGCAACAAAGCAGCTTTTGTCCGTTCCAAATCCGGCATACTTACTACCGGATTGGTGGCTGCAATCCACAGCAACTCGACATCGCCAGTTTCCAAACCGGTGATCATATCCCAAGCAGTGCGGCCGGGATTTGGGGAAATACTTCCCGGTGCGATTCCCCAAAACTCCTCGACTTGGGTTCTGTGTTCGGCATTTTTCACAAATCGGTATCCAGGCAATAAGTGAGAGAGTCCTCCCGCTTCCCTACCTCCCATCGCGTTTGGCTGGCCGGTCAGGGAAAACGGGCCGCATCCCGGTTTGCCAATTTGACCGGTCATCAAGTGCAAATTAATTAGCGATCGCACCTTTGCCGTGCCTTCCGACGACTGATTGATGCCCATCGACCACAGCGACAAAACCCGCTGCGACTGTTCCCAGTAGTTAGCCGCCGTTTCTAATTCGCTGACAGTAATGCCGCAGCGCGAGGCTACAAACTCCGGCGTGTAGCTGCTAATAACTTCAGCAAAAGCTGAAAAATTCGCCGTGCATTCTTGAATAAAATCAGGATCTATTGCTTTCCTGCGCAACAGCAAATATGCAATTCCGTTAAGTAAATCTATATCCGTACCCGGTTTAATTGCTAAGTGCAAATCCGCCGCTTCAGCAGTCGGAGTCCGCCTGGGATCTACCACAACCATCTTGACATTTGGATGCTTTTTATGGTACTTTGCTAACCGGTTAAATACAATTGGATGACATTCCGCTGTATTGCTGCCGATAATAAAAGCGCAATCTGTTAATTCTAAATCGTCGTAACAGCAAGGTGGCCCGTCTGAACCAAAACTTTGAACGTATCCCGAAACTGCTGAAGACATACACAAGCGAGAATTCGCATCAAAATTATTAGTGCCCAGACAACCTTTCATCAGTTTCTGGGCAACATAATAGTCTTCTGTAGCGAATTGACCCGAACCGTAAATGCACAAAGCATCGGGGCCGCTGGTACTGCGAATTGTTTGGATGCGGTTAACAATGGCATCGAGAGCTTCGTCCCAGCTAGCGCGGCGAAACGGTTGGTCGAGAGAATCTCGGATCATTGGATAAAGTAGCCGATCGCTCCTAATGGACTCTGCTACCGTTGCTCCCTTAATACAAACCATACCCTGACTCGATGGGTGATTGCGATCGCCCCGAACTTTCCAAGTTTGTTTTTTGTCGGGAACAACTTCTAGACCACAACCTACACCGCAATAAGGGCAAAGAGTTTTTATAGTTTCCATCTGGTGATTTTAGATGCTAATTTTTGAAAGCTAATGCATAATTCGTAACTCGTCATTATAGTCGGAACTGAGGGCTCCGGCAAACAATGTATCAATAATTACGAAGTTACCGCAAAAATGCTTCACACAAGCGGAAAATACCCTGATTTTAAAGTAACCGCTATCTTACTGAAACTCGCTAGCGATCTCGATTGTCGCTAGCTTTTCCCCGCTCCTGAATCCCCTCAAACAGGCTCAATTGATACCTAACCAAAGCACAGGGGATTTAAGCCCCCACCTTTAGGTGGATTATTTTTAGGCAGGGGCTTAAATCCCCTGCCTAAAAACTTCGCTGTCAACTGTCAACTGTTAAGGTTGTTCCCCCAAGGGATGGAGGGCTAGCAGGATTTTTTGCAGGACTCAGACAGCGGGCTGGTCATACTTTTGAGTTAGTTGTTGATACCAATCTGAGATTGAGTACGGGAAGATGTTGTCTATTTCGCTGCTTTAACTTCTAGTACGCCATTGTTGGTGGGGCTAAAAGTTACTTGGAATTCAGCCGTTTTTTGAGCGTCTGCTGTGGCACCGGTAGGAATTTGCAAAACTGGCAGAGGAGTTTCTTTCACGAAATCTTTAGCTGCTTTATTTGTGGGATCGAATTGTAGGATATCGCCGTTTTGTTTCACTTTGACCCGATAAGTCAAACTTTCGGTAAATGTCGGAGTTGTCTTCCAATTATCGTTAATTTGTGCATACAACTGCTGTCCGATCGCATCGAGTTCGGCTTGGTCAGAAATCCCTGATGTGGCACTGGTTGCTGCCTTGGGATCTGCGACAGCAGTTGCTGCAATCGGTGCAGGGCTTTCAGTAGCAATCGGTGCAGGACTTACTGCAACAGGTGCAGGGCTTCCAGTAGCAATCGGTGCAGGAATTGCTGCAATCGGTGCAGGACTTACTGGAACAGGTGCAGGACTTACTGGAACAGGTGCAGGAATTGCTGCAATCGGTGCAGGGCTGGGGGGAGAACTCACAACCGCCACCGGTGGTGCAGTTTCTGCTAGTTTCGCTTGCTTGAGTTGGCTGGAAACAGCAGATACATTGACGGCAGCTAAAGTCGCCATTGCTACCAACCACGAAACTGCCAGGATACCGCCTTTGATCGGCGAGGCTTCTAGGGGCTGTGCAGCATGAGGCACAAAGGATACAGGTGGCATCTGTCTGTCAGCAACCGCACGCTTTTTGCTAGCAGGTAATGGTAGCATGACTGCTGATGTGTCTGACTCCGTTGTATCCTCTTCGTGGTGGGCGTAGCGAGAGAATAGGAACTCTAAAGCAAAGTTGCGCAGTTCGTAGTATTTCGGGTCTTCCATAATCCGCGTGCGGTTGCGGGGACGGCTGAAGGGAATGTGCACATCTTCGCCGATCGAAGCAGCCGGGCCGTTGGTCATCATCACGATACGATCGGCTAAAAACAAAGCTTCATCAATATCGTGAGTAATCATTACGATCGTAATTTTGTACTCGCGCCAAATTTTCAGCAATTCTTCCTGCAACTCTTCCCGCGTAATCGGGTCTAGAGCTCCGAAAGGTTCGTCCAAAATCAACAGTTTGGGGCGAGTTGCTAGGGCGCGGGCGATCGCAACTCTTTGTTTCATCCCCCCGGACAATTGGCCTGGTCTTTTGTTGCAAGCTTCGGTGAGCCCCACTAATTCCAAGTGATCCTGGACGATCTTATTCTGTTCGTCTGCGGACTTGTCTGCGTAGACAGTTTCAACGCCGAGGTGGATGTTTTCAGTAGCAGTCAGCCACGGTAGCAGCGAGTAGTTTTGAAACACCACCATGCGATCGGGGCCTGGTTCAGTAATCCGTGCACCTGCGAGAGCAACTTCTCCGCTTGTCGGCCCGTTGAATCCGGCGATCATGTTCAGCAAAGTTGATTTGCCGCAGCCGGAGTGACCGATCAAACAAATAAATTCGCCTTCATTAATCGTCAGGTTTACACCGTCGAGAATCACGAAAGGGTTTTCGGGTTCTTTAAGGTTTGGGTAGACTTTCGATACATCTTTAATAGTCAAAAAGCCTGGTTTGTCCGTTTGAATTTTCGTTGTTTGGGGCGTTTTGAGAGTTTGCATATTTTCAGGAGTGAGATTTTGGCTTGGGGGATTAGACATGAGAAATTAGGATTGAGAATTTTGAATTATGGTGTTAGAAAGTAGGAAATGTGGAGTAGTGCTTCCTGATTAATTGCTCCTCATTCCCTCTTCCTATTTTCTGGTTATGCAGGTGTTTTAATGGAACACTGACTGCCTATTTGTTCAATTAAAATTTCTTCAATGCGGACGTTACGCTTGATTTTGACATTCTGAAGATAGTCGATCGGGTCATCGGCATTAAAGACAGTGCCGTCAAATAGCTCGATCGTCCGACGAACTCTGGAAATATCCGGTAAACCCAACTCGCGCACTGCTTGACCGAAGACATCGGGCCGCAAAACTCGATCGACCACTTCCACCCAGTTTTTCGGGAACGGAATCAGTCCCCAGCGGGCCATCTGCGCCATCACCCACACCATTTCTAGGCGGTCTGGACAATTGGTTTGGTCAACGTAAAACTGGTTGAAATTGTAGAGCATTTCAGGTTCTGCCTCCGTACCGGAGTTGTAGGGGTCGAGGAACCCCGGACGGATGTCTTTCGGATCTGCGCCGATGTATTGTTCTTGGCAAATCAATTGTAGAATTTCTTCGCGGTTACGGCGATCGTCGCAGTAGTCGCAGGCTTCCAAAAGCGCTTTGACGAGGGCGAGGTGGGTTTGAGGATATTTCTGAGCCCAATCTTCGCTAACGCCGAGAACTTTTTCGATGTGTCCGGGCAGAATATCGAGGGAACGGGCCATGACAAAACCGGTACCGTCATTGACTGCTTTGGAGTTCCAGGGGTCGCCCGCGCAGTAGCCGTCAATGTTGCCTGCTTTTAAATTCGATACCATCTGCGGGGGCGGAATCATGGTCAAGGCCACATCTATGTCGGGGTCAATACCGCCGGAGGCCAGCCAGTAGCGGAACAGCAGATTGTGCATGGAGGCGGAGTGTACCATGCCCAAGGTATGTACCGTGTCGGGGGTGTTGGCGATCGCAGCTTTGAAATCCTCTAATGTCCGAATGCCTTGTTTGTAAAGGTTTTTGCCGAAGATAATCGAGTTGCCGTTGCGGGACAGGGTTAAGGCGCTGTTGACTGGCACCGGTTCCTCTCCGTCCATACCTAACAGCATGGCGATCGGCATTCCTGCGACCATTTGCGCGGCGTCCAGCCGTCCTTGGGCGATGCCTTTGGCAATTTCTTTCCAACTAGGTTCGCGGCTCAGAGTGACTTCTTCTAAACCGTGGGCTTTGAAGAATCCTTTTTCTTTGGCTACGACTAAGGGCGCGCAGTCGGTGAGGGGAATAAAGCCGATGTCGAGGTTGACTTTTTCTAGGCCGTTGCGGGCGATCACCACGGCTGGGGCTTGTTGTTTGGCCCGGCGCTGTTTCACCCGTTTTTGCTGGTTGAGGAAGTAAACCATTTCGTTACGCAGCGCGTAGTAACTCGGATGGTTGACAACTTCCATCCGCTTGCGAGGGCGGGGAATATTCACTTCGAGAATTTGCCCGATTTGTGCTTCCGGGCCGTTGGTGAGCATGACAATGCGATCGCTCAACAACAAAGCTTCATCCACGTCGTGAGTTACCATCACGCTGGTGACTTTGCTTTCCTCGCAAATGTTCATCAACTGGTCTTGCAAACCGCCGCGAGTTAAAGCATCAAGAGCACCGAAGGGTTCGTCTAGCAGCAGCAATTTTGGGCGAATTGCCAACGCGCGGGCGATCGCAACTCGTTGTTTCATCCCCCCAGAAATTTCGCCCGGACGTTTATTGGCTGCTGCCCCAAGTCCGACCAATTTAATATGGTATTCGATTACCAACTCGCGATCTTCTTGAGAGTTACCACTGTAAATTTCATCTACTGCTAGAGCAATATTTTCGCGGACTGTCAGCCAAGGTAGCAGCGAGTAATTTTGAAACACCACCATTCTGTCCGGGCCTGGATCGCGAACTTCACGCCCTTCTAAAGTAATCCCGCCCTGACTTGCTGTGTCGAGTCCAGCGATGATATTTAGCAGTGTGGATTTGCCGCAGCCAGAGTGTCCGATTAAGGTGATGAATTCTCCCTTTTTAATTTTAAGTTCGATATTTTTTAGAGCGATGTACTGCTCGCCATTGGGCAAGTTAAATACGCGATCGACGTGATCTACTTCAACAAGTATTGACATGGCTATTTTAGGTTAGTTTGTAATTTGTAAATTAAGTCACTGTAGGCTGTAGGGTGCGCACTGCGCACCTTACCTTGTATTGTCAACCAAATCCTATTTCTGTTCTTCAGGAACAACTTTGGAAGCGATGAAACCAACGATTCTGTCTAAAATCAAACCTACAATTCCTACATAAAGCACTGCCAGAATCACGTGGCTGAGTCGAGAACTGTTGTAAGCGTCCCAGATGAAGAAGCCGATGCCAACGCCGCCGACTAACATTTCCGCAGCTATGATCGCCAGCCAAGACAAACCGATACCAATTCTCAAGCCTGTGAAGATGTAAGGAACTGAAGACGGTAGCAGGATTTTCCAGAAATATTTTTGGTTGGGGAGGCGCAAGACGCGGGCGACGTTTCGGTAGTCTTGGGGTATTTGTTGGACGCCTACTGTGGTGTTAATCAGAATCGGCCAAATTGCTGTAATCAAGATTACGAAAAGCGCCGAAACTTCGTTAGCTTTCATCCCCATACTTTCAAAGGGATTGAACTGTTGAAATACGGCCAGGGCAATGGGCAACCAAGCTAGCGGCGGAATAGTTCTAAATACTTGAAACAGCGGGTCTAAAGCATTGTACATTAAAGAGTTTGTGCCGATCAATATCCCTAAACTTATGCCGAGAATTGCTGATAAAGTAAAGCCGATCGCCACCCGCTGCAAGCTGGCCGCCAGTTGCCAAAATAAGCCTTTGTCAATCCCACCATTGTCGAAGAATGGATTGGTAATTAAAGTCCAGCTTTCTTGGACAACTTTAATCGGGCCGGGCAAGGAGGAACCATCACCGTGGCAAAGGATTTGCCAGATTGTGAGCAAAATTGCGATCGCGACTAAAGGTGGAATGATTTTTTTGCGATTTTTTTGCACCAAATCCAGAACGAAATTTACCGGATTTTTGCTTTTAGAAACAGAGAGGTTGGTTGCCATTTTTCTATTTACTGTGAGGAATTAGCAGTGAATTGATAATTGCTTGTAGATGCTTTTACCTAGTGAGTTGAAATTTAAGATTTGATATCTTCACTCCTGGACGCATTTAGTATCAAAGCAACCGGGCTTTTACCTATTTTCCGGGCTATAACAAACAATATTCGTAAAAAACCCAGTTTCTGACCCAGTGCGTAACTCCTGAGTTTAGAACACTTTTCTAGTTTCAAGGATAGTTATAAATCCGAAATTTCCCACCTTAAATCTCAATCAATTTACTAGCTAATGGTTGATTTTATGCTATCAACCATTAGCACCGAGTCTGCTGCTTATGCTTTTTTGATTGCCAGACTCTTCAGATATTCTTCTGGTTTGTCTGGGTCAAATTTTATGCCATCAAAGAAGGTTTCGATACCGCGAGAAGTCGTAGCTGGAATTTGGGCTGCGGGAACACCAATTGCTGTGGCTGCTGCTTTCCAAATATCCTCGCGGTTAACTTTATCGACGGTTGCTTTGATGTCGGTATTAGCCGGGATATAACCCCAGCGAATATTTTCAGTGATGAACCAAGCATCGTGGCTCTTGTAGGGATAGGAAGCATTGTCAGCCCAGAATTTCATTGCCACTGGACTAGCAGCTTCAACGCGACCCGTACCGTAGTCAATTTCACCTTTAGAACGAGCGACAATATCGGCTACTGGAACTTTTAACCATCTATCTTTACCGATGATTTCACACATTTCTTGTTTGTTTTCTGGCTTGTCGCACCACTGCTGGGATTCCAGTACGGCCATTGTAATTGCTTTAGCAGCTTTGGGATTTTTGGCTACCCAATCTGCTCTTAAAGTTAAAGCTTTTTCTGGGTGATCTTTCCAAAGTTCTCCAGTGATTAAGGCGCTGTATCCTACTTTTTGAGCAATTAGTTGAGCATTCCAAGGTTCGCCTACGCAAAAGGCTTCCATGCTGCCGGATTTCATGTTAGCTACCATTTGGGGCGGCGGTACGGGAATCACGGAAACATCTGTATCTGGATTGATGCCGCCGGCTGCTAGCCAATACCGTATCCACAAATCGTGGGTGCCTCCGGGAAATGTCATAGCAATCGGAACTTTCTGATTGGCGAGGGCTGCTTTAAAAGGTTTGCTGTCTGTACCTATTTTTAAGTCTAGGTATTTTTTGCCGAGGGAAATACCTTGACCGTTAGTATTTAACCGCGCCAGAATGTTCATCGGCACTGGCTGATTGCCTTTGGTAATTGTGCCTAATGTCATCTGGTGAGCCATCGGGGATAAAAGGTGCGCGCCGTCAATGCCGCCTTTGTCGGAACCGAGTTCTAAGTTGTCGCGCGTTACTGGCCAAGATGCTTGTTTGCTGATTTGCACGTCTTTCATGCCGTATTTGGCAAAGTAGCCTTTTTCTAGGGCGATGATTAAGGGTGCTGCGTCGGTGAGGGCGATGAATCCGAGTTTGGCTGCGGTAACTTCGGGGGCGTCGGCGGGGTTGATGTTGACTGCTGGGGCGGCGGTGGGTGAGGTTCCGCTGGGAGTTGCGTTAGATGTGGTGGAACCGGAACTGCAACCGTGGACGAGAAGGGTGCCGGCGGCTGTGGCTCCGGCGGTGATGATGAATTTTCTTCTAGAAAGGTTGCTCATTTGTCTTGAATTATTGTTGTTGTACTTTGAGATGAAATTCTGAGATTAGGCGTCGATCGACACTTTGCCGATCGCCCGCCCGCTGCAAGCTAAGATAAACCCTGGTTCTATGTCGCTCAGCGCGTCCAGTTTGCCATCGTAGGCGACATTGCCTTCTAGGAGTTGCTGCTTGCAAGTGCCACAACTTCCCGATCGACAATTGCTGTCGAGTTCGATTCCGGCCCGTTCGGCAACGTCGAGAATAAACTCATCTTCGCTACAAGCAACTGTTTTGCCCGATCGAGCGAAAATGACAGTAGATGTCTGAGGTTTGGTCGCGAAAGCCGTTTCATCCCTCTCAACCGTCAGTTGCAGTTGCCGATTCAGGGAAGCGACATCGCTTGGAGATTGATTGGGAACAGCCCCAAACTTATCGATTAACAGTTGATGCAGCACCGGTTTCAGGTCTTCGCAAGGAATGCTTTTTTGGACGCAAGTACCCAAATGAGCGTCTTTGCCAACTGTGCCTCCCATGTAGATGTCCACACCTTCGAGGGTTTTACCGTTCTTGCGAACTTTTGTACCCATCAAACCGATGTCAGCTACCTGGGGTTGAGCGCAGGAATTGGGGCAACCCGTCCAGTGAATTCTGACCGGTTTGGGAACGGAGAGCTCGGCTTCCAGTTCCCGAATCATTGCCACGGCGCGGGTTTTGGTTTCGATGAGGGCGAAGTTGCAAAAATTCGATCCGGTGCAGGAAACTAAGGCTCTCGTCAGGGGTGCGGGGTCGATCGAGAAACGCTGTAATAACGGTTCTTTGAGTAGCGACTCAATCCGCGAGTCGGGAACATTGGGAACAATCACGTTTTCTTCGACGGTGAGCCTGAGTTCGCCGCTGCCGTAAACTTCAGCGATTCTGGCCAAATCGTACAAATCCGCTGCTTGCAGGCGTCCGACGGGAACGTGCAAACCTACATAGTTGAGCCCTGATTGTTTTTGGGGGTAGACACCGATGTGATCGCGTTTGTCCCAGATGATTTCATCTTTGAGGGCGGCGACGGACAAACTGCGGCCTACTTCTTTTTCGACTTCGGCGCGGAATTGTTCAATACCGAGTTCGTCAATCAGCCACATCAAGCGGGATTTTTGGCGGTTTGCTCTTGGGCCTCGATCGCGAAATACAGTTAATATAGCTCTGCACAAATCCACAACATCGCTGGGACTAGCCCAGACGTTGAGAGGAATTGCTGCTGCGCAGCGTTTGGCGGAGAAGAAACCACCGACTAAAACGTTAAAGCCGATGTTGCCGTCTTGGTAAGCGGGAACGAAGGCGATGTCGTTGATTTCCGCGTGCACTGAGTTATCGCGGCAACCTGCGATCGCAATATTAAACTTTCTCGGCAAATTAGAAAACTCTGGGTTGCCTTCGCCGCTGTTGGTAATCATGTCTTGGACTTGGTTCGCCAATTCCCACGTATCTATTAGTTCGTCGGCGTCCAAGCCTGCGACTGGGGAACCAGTAATATTACGTACATTGTCCATGCCAGACTGAATGCTGGTCATGCCAGCTTCTTTGAGGCGGCGAAAGATGTCGGGCACATCTTCGATGCGAATGCCGCGCAGTTGCAGGTTTTGTCTGGTGGTGATGTCGGCGCTGCCGTCGGAGCCGTAGCGTTGTAAGATGTCTGCTAGGGTTCTAGTTTGATTGCTGGTGATGACGCCGTTGGGCAAGCGCAGCCGCATCATGAATTTGCCCGGAGTTACTGGCCGAAAGAAGATGCCGAGCCATTTGAGGCGGTGCTCGCGATCAATCTCGTCCATTGCTTCCCAGCCGATTTGGGCGAAGTGGTCGAGTTCGGCTTTGACTGCTAAGCCATCTTTTTCGGCTTTGAGTTTTTCAAATTTGTTCTGGCTGGTTTTGGGTTCTACTGTTTGGGTCATTGGTTTACCCTCGCTGCTGGCTTGTTCGGGGGAGGTATTGACTTGGAGCATAAAGTGTGTTTCCTGCTAACCTTAGTGAGTGTATTGATTTAAAACTGTATATTTAGTTACTTGATGGAATTTCTTTTAAGCATGGTTGGTCTTCTGTATACTTGAGCTTTTCTGGGCGCTGCCTCGATTGCGGCCAAACTATGTATGGTTATAGTTGCTACCGATGGTTCGATCGCTGCGTTTCGATTCACCTTTGTTATGAACGAATGTAAAGCGCACCACAGTAAATATTCGTAGCTATTTTTACAAAATATTGAATTTTATGAAGTTTTTGCATAGACGCTATGCGTTTTATACATCTGTCATGGGGCATGGGGCATGGGGCATGGGGAATAGGGCATCGGGCATGGGGCATGGGGCATTTTTGACTATTGACAACTGACAACTGACAACTGACAACTGACAACTGACTTCCATCCGTTACATCCGTTACATAATCCGTTGCCGAACTTCCTTTGGCTGCTATAAAATTATTTTTGTGACGACGATCGCAGACTTGAAACGAAACTCGTCACACAATTAGAGTGGCGGCTGTCACACAGTTTGGCTCAAAACATCACCTTTTCTGCATATCCAGCGTCACTCTTGATTTTTGGAGAACGAGAGATGATATAAGTATCGAATTCAGAGAACGTCTCATGTTTTTAGTTCAACTTATCCCCGGCGCTATCTCCGAAATACTTGCCTCTGTTACCGATACAGGCAGTTTGACTTTAGCCGATCGCTACGGTTTGATGGCCGCTGTTTTGGACGACTCTCTCGACGAGCAAGACAGGCATTCGCTCAACCGCCTGCTGCGCTCCGTGCTCAAGGGAAAAGTCAAGATCGTCAACGAACTGTCGGCGATATATTAAGAGCATTGAAAAATTTGAGGCTCTTCTGGGTTTGCGGTGGAAACTGTATAATATAGGAACTTTATGCTAGAGCGTCGCTCATAGATTTCCATCTTGACGGATTACTCAATTTGCCAGACATTACGATTGAAAGATGTATTAAAAATGATAGGAAAACAATTTTAAAAGTGGGTTTTTTGACGGATCATGCTACTTGTCCTCACTGTCAAAAGTCCACAGATGAAGTCCATCAGATTCGGACAATCTTGATTCGAGATTTACCGATTTCAGGTCAGTTAATCGAATTGGAAATTCCTCGTCGCCAATACTACTGTAAAAATTGTCAAAAATATTTCACAGAGCAACTGTGTTTTGTTGATGAAGGTCGGCGCTATACTCAACGATATGAGGAGTATATTTATCACCGTGTTCAGGTGACAACAGTGGAACAGGTAAAACGAGAGGAAGAATTAAGTTGGGATCAGATTCAAGGAATTTTTAATCATAAGCGTTCACAAGTAAAAAAGCCTCATGGGGAGCGGTTAAACGTCTGAGTATCGATGAAATTAGTATGAGAAAAGGGCATCAAGATTTTGTGACTGTAGTTTCCGATATTGACCAAAGTCAATTGATTGAAGTGATCGACAGTCATGAACAGCAAGATATCATGGAAATCAGAAGTGCAGCAACCGATTGAGGTTCGTGAACAGGTATCAGAAGTGAGTGTAGATATGTGGGGTGGTTTTCCAAAAGTGATCCAAAAAGTTTTTCCGAATGCGATTGTAGTGTATGACCGATTTCATGTGATGAAATATGTGAATGAGGAATTGAATAAAATCCGAATACAAAGCAATATTAAAGGAAAAGGTAGCAGATTTATTGTCCTGAGAAATGGTGTAGATTTAAAAGAAGAGGAACGGGTTAAATTGGCTACAGTTTTAAGTCAATCTAAGCGTCTTAAGCTTGCCTATGAATTGAAGGAAGAATTCAGAGAGATTTTTGAAAGTCATCATAGTGTGGAAGAGGGGGAAAGAATCACTGCTTGAATGGATTAAGAAAGCACAACCAATTTACAGTGATACCCTAACCATGCTTCGCAATCATATCGATGGAATTTGTAACTATTTCTTGAACCGAACAACGAGTGGTGTTATGGAGGGAATCAACAATCGTCTCAAACTGATTAAACGTCAAGCCTATGGATTTGTTAATTTTGACAATTTTCGAGCTCGACTATTAGCTTGCTTTTCTAATTAGTCTTTCTTATCACCGCAAACCCAGAAGACCCAAATTTGATTGATTTTTGCAGCGCTTCAATTGCAAAAACTACCGCCTGAGTTAGAATTAACCCGCGATGCCTGCTGTGATATATTGCAGAAATTTGCTTGACTGTTTTCAAAACCTGATCTATCCTCGTCGTCTGGACTTTTTGTGATTTTCCAATTATTTAATTTTGCGAGATTGTTTCACTTCCTTTTACCGTGAATTAATTTTAATTTACTATTTGTTTACTGATTAGTTTTTTTTTACAGATCTAGTTGAAATTACGTAATTGCCAGAAAAAATCTTTACCAAAACTTTAACAAATTCTGCCGGAATCTATGATTTACTAAAAATTAAAAATAGTCGATCGACAGACTTGATTTTTTAACACTCATTCATCAGGGAACTTTCTATGAATTCCACTACTAAAAAGAGCATTCACTGGACTTGCTCAGCGGCTGTTTTCTGTGCAATTATGGCACTACACCCACAACAGGCTACAGCAGCAACCCTATCTAACGGCTGGAATTATGCGATCGACTCCTTCACCGACGGCGTGTCAGGGCCCCAAATCGGAGGCGGCGAGTTTGAATTTTACGGCATCGCCGTCAAAGAAACATCAGATACAGCTTTCATCGCCATCAACTCCAATCTAAGTTTAGCGGGATATGCAGACAGCGCCGCTCTCCGAGGCAACATCAACTACGGCGATTTATTCTTCAATTTTTCCGGTCAAAACTTCAACACAGCAAATGCCAATGGCAGCTTATTTGCCGTGCGCTTTGCCGACGGAAATGACTCAGGCGTGGCGACAACAGGTGTTTACAGCAATGTTACCGCTAAAAACGTCACCCAAACCAACTCCGGATTTACCAATTTAAATCAATACAACACCGTAGTTGCATCTAACGGCGGAACCCCATCAATGGGTGATTTAGCTGCGACTGACCCCTATTTTCAACAAACAGGAAATTGGACAGTTCTCAACTCAATTGGTTCTGGAACAAAAGTTGGAGAAATCTCTGCTTTAACTTCCGCAACTTTGAGCGCAATGGGTCTAAATTTTGGGCAGTTCAATGCAGTAGGTTCTCAAACAATCGGATTCAGTTTTAATAAATCCTCAATGCCTTCTGGTAGCTATATTGCTAATTTTTTTGCTGAGTGCGCTAACGATGCGATCGCCATTAAAGGAGAATTTGAGCCTGTACCCGAACCTTCTACTTGGTTTGGTACTTTAGTAGGATTGGGCTTTTTAGGTATGGGTGCGGCGAAACGTAAAATTAAGCCCAAGATTGCTTGAGGCGATTGCAACATTCTGAAGAACCAGCAAGATGCCGGTTCCACAAAAACTCAATATTCTGGTGGAATGGGCATCTTGCCCGTTCCTAAACACAAACACTAAATCTTCTGGTGGAATGGGCATCTTGCCCGTTCCTAAACACAAACACTAAATCTTCTAAATCTTCTGGTGGAACTGGCATCTTGCCAGTTCCTAAAAACCCTTCGCGCACCTAACAACCTTATCGTGAGATAAAATGCGCCCAAACATTCCCATCCGGCCCAGCAACTTGATTAACGTAACTGTAGGGATACATCAACTTTCTCCCCTCAGTATCGCTGTAGCCGGTGAGTGCATCTCCCCAAGGATCTTGCACGATATAACCATCAGAATTGTAACCAATTAAAGTGATAATGTGACCGGCAGCAGTAAAATCTCCCGCTAAAACTATCGGCCGCCGATTCAACAATTCCGATCGCACATCCGCCCATTTGCGAGTCGTACTAAAACTCGTCTTAAACCCGTAAGCTTGAATCAGCGCCGTCAGCACGTTGTGATCGGTTTGAGAACCAACGCCTGCATAGTCGAAACACCACTGCAATAACTCATCCTCCAACTGTCCGCCCCACTTAGAACGAACGCCATAATAATACAGCACCATCGCGATCGCAGTTACGTTGCAAGTAGACCAGTCAAAACGCGGATTGTCCCGCTGCGAAAAATACGGCACGTTCAATTCCACATTATTCGGAACCGGATCGAAAATTTTATCTCCCCGCTTGAACTGAACAAAACTCGGAAAAACATAACCTGTATTGCCAAAATTTTGCAGTTCTTCAGTCAGGGAAATTTTTAGGTGATTTTGTTCCAAACCGTAGCTTTCCACGCCGTAAACTCGACCTAAAGGCAGTGTAGTTCTCTCGGTAGCGGTCAGCTTAGCAGCATCTACCGGGCGTTTTTTAAACACAGTTGGTTGCAGCATTGTCATCGTCAAAGCATCGGGGTCAAAGGGAACTTCTTTGCCATTTTTCTTGATTTTAACGTGCTGCCAATAGATAAATCCGATGTTGCCAAAACCGGGAATAGATTCGGCGAGAGTTACTCGGAAATGCCCCAAAATGCAGGCATAACCAGTAATGGCATAGGTACTGCCTAAAATGAGCTCAGCAACTTGATTGGCAGGGAGTTTCGATGAATCTTGTGGTTTACCTTTAATCAGAGTTGTTTGAGTTACCAATAGTTGAGCGTTCCCGTTGCTATTCGGTACGTCTGCCAGGTCAAATTTCAGGACTTTTGTACCTTTGGCAAGCTGAACGTCTGGTTCGTAAAAATAGCCAAAAGTGCCCACTGGAGAAATTTCCGAATCCAGAACCACCTTGAGATGCCCGTCAATAAATCCGTATTTGCTAATCGTCAAAGTCTTACCTGCTTTGACAAGAACTTTTTGCTGATTGTTGAGCCGGGAAGAATCAACCGGAGCTACCTTAAACAAAGTGTCAGAAACTATCTTTAAGCTCAAACCTTTTCCGACAGTCAGCGGATCGGAACTTACGGTAATATAAATTATTTGGCTGCCGGTAACGTTGCCTTTGCTGTCAGTTGCCCGCAATCTCAGCCAGCGAGCTCCCGGTACGCTAAATCCTTTAGGCAAATTCACTTGCCAAGTGCCTGCTTTTTGGTTTAGTGTTACGGTTAACGGCAGTTTATCCTCAGCTATTACCTCAATTTTTGCTGCTTCTTGTTTGTCAAAAGTACCTGAAAGTGCGATCGCCTGATTGACCAAAACTTCCGTCGGGCCTTGATAAGTTAAATTGGGCGCTGGATTGAAAGATTTGCCACCGCGACTGAATTGTACGAAATCGGGAAAAACAAAACCCGTATTCCCAAAGGGTGGTAAATTTTCAGTAAGTGAGACTTTAACGTGACCTTGTTCTATAGAGAATCCCGAAACTCCGTAAATCATTCCCGCCGGCAAAGTAACCTTTTCTGGAGGTTGCAGACTTGCCGCAGCCACAGGTCGCTTTTTAAACACAGTAGTTTTGACAACAGTCATGGTAACTGCATTTTTGTCAAACGAAATTCCCCTGCCGTCTTGCAATATTTGGACGTGTTGCGAGTACAGAAATCCCGAATTTCCGAAGTTGGGAATCGGGCGATCTAATGTGACTCTAAAATGATTTTCTACGCAAGCGTATCCGAGAATATTGAAAGTTTCTCCCTGGTTAAACCGTACTTTCTGAGTTGGGGCTAAAGTAGCAGAATCTGCGGGGTTACGCTTTAACCAGGTTTTTTTGTTCACCCACAGCAACTGCATTCCAGGTGCTGGGGCCGGTAGTTGAGTGCGATCGAAGATCAGGATTTTGGCACCTTTCGTGACGACTACGTGCTTTTCGTAGAAAAAACCAGATTTTCCCACCGGAGAAATTGGATTATTTAGTTGAACTTCTAGGTGTCCGTCTTCTAACTCGTAGTCGGTAATTTGATAAGTTGTTCCGGCTGGTATGTCCGCTTTTTGCGTATCGTTAAGATTGCTAGTCGGCACTGTTCCGGCTTTGAATCTGGTAAATTGGAGAGTAATTAACGTAAAAGATTCATCGGGTGTATTAGAAGCAGGATTAACTTTGATGTTAATTGTTTGTTCGCCGATAACTTTGCCTGTTTTATCAGTAGCCTTCATCTGCACCGTGCGAGTTCCGGCGCGATCGAATCCTTTATCTAAACTGATGTTCCAAATACCTGTCGATAAATTTATCCCTGTTTTCAGGGCATTTGAGCCTTCTGCTGCCGAAATCGCCGCCACTTGATTTTTGTCAAAACTGCCAACTAAGACAGCGCCTCGATTGGCCTCAACTTCTTGTGGGCCTAAGTAATTCAAAATAATTTTACTGCTTGTCATTATCTATTCGCCTACCTACTTAATTATTCAGCTACAGCAAGGATAACTTCTCATTTTATCAAACACAATGACTTGATCCCGGACAAAACCGCTCCGAGACTGAATTTAGGGGCGATTAAGGCATTTTAAAGCATGAATTTTTAATTGTTGGCGGGATTATTCCAGAAATCTAATTGTAGGGCGCGCATTGCGCATCTTACCCGAATATACCGCTGATCGAGCAGATTTGTGGCGCAAGTCTTGAGGAAAAAAATTTGGTTTGAGCAGGGTATTACCCCCTGTACCTTTGACCCATCACTAGGTTGGGACTTAGGAAAAAAAACCGGTTTCTACGAGAATATTGCGTGTAGCAATGAGGTATCTTGGCAGAAACCGGGTTTTTAGCCGTTTGGTGCGTTTAGGGGTGTTAGTGCGATCGGCTAAACTTCGGCTAAACTATGGTGACAAGAATATCTTGAGCGTGAGAGTCAACTTTCAGATTATCTCCTTCATAAACCTGAATAATTTTGCCAGTACCATCGATCGCAAAAGTAACGCGCTTAGAGTAATCACCTTTCTCAACATCGTAAGCTTTGGTAATTGCGCCATCAACATCTGCTAATAGCTGGAAAGGCAAACCGTACTTCTCCGTGAACTTTTGGTGCGATTCTTCATTATCGCGGCTGACACCGAGAACTACGATATCTTTGCCCTTGTAATCTTCATAGGCTGCTTTGAAGCTTTGGGCTTCTCTGGTGCAGCCGGGGGTGTCATCTTTGGGGTAGAAATACAAGATTACGGTTTTACCGGTGAAGTCGGAGAGGGAGACTGTTTTGCCGTTTGTGTCTTTGGCGGTGAATTGAGGAGCCGCGCACCCTACTGGTAATGTCATAGTTTTGTTTCTCTTGCGATGGATAAAGATATTTTAGTTGATTTTGGGCTGTTGTTGTCAATTTCTTAAATACGAGATTCGGGATTGAGTGCAGAAAATGAAAAATCTGCCTTGGGGAATAGTTTTTATTGGTGATTCTATGCCTTAATTTTGGGAAGATTGTGTGTTAAATTATGGGGTGTAATCCGAGTTTTTTGGCGCAATTAAAACTTAATAAATAAAGTAAAATATGAGAGCTTTTTACACTGTTGTTATCCGCAAAAGTGCCGATGATTGGGTGACGCTGTGTTTGGAGAATGAATTAGTGGGACAAGGAAATACTCCCGAACAATCCATCGATAAGCTCAAACAGGCGATCGAGTCATTTTCCGAAGTTTATGAAGCTGAATTAGATATTCATCTAAGCCCACTTGCTCTTAATGAATTGCAGGAATTTCTGACTTTAGAAGATGCGGAAGCTTCAAACACTTATGAACTAAGAAAAGTTTATGCCTAAAATTATTCCTGTGCAACTTACTATAAATACTTGTTGGCAATGCAGAAAAAGGCTAGCGTAAAATGCCTTTTACAAGCAAAATCGTCTCATTTGTCCTAAAATAGAATAGACATCCTACATTAATTCTCTACCATGTCGATCGCAGTAATTCAAGAACACATCGAAATCACCCCTGGAGTCTGTGGGGGAAAACCCCGTATCGCCGGACATCGCATCCGAGTTCAGGATATTGTTGTTTGGCACGAACAAATGGGAATGTCACCAGACGAAATTTTGTATCACTATCCCAGCATTACTTTATCTGATATCTATGCAGCTTTAGCTTATTATCACGATCGTCGAGATGAAATCCGCTCTGCAATCGAAGCAGATGCAGAATTTGCCCGCCAATTAAAAGCTCAAACCCCATCGCTATTGCAACAAAAATTAAAAAATCGTCAGCATGGCTAAGATAAAATTTCATCTCGACGAAAATATAACTCTTGCCATAGCGAATGGATTGCGAAGACGTGGAATTGATATCACCACGACACCAGAAGAAGGAATGATCGGGCAATCCGACGAACAACAATTAGCATTTTCCCTGTCTCAAGAGCGAGTAATTTTCACCCAAGATACGGATTTTTTAAGACTGCATTATGCAGGTTTGTCTCACGCGGGTATTGTTTACTGTCCGCAAACCAGTAAATCGATTGGGGAAATTTTGCAAGGGTTAGTATTAATTTGGGAGATACTGAATGCTGAAGAAATGAACAATTATTTGGAGTATTTGTAAAAACAGGCGATCGGCACTTGCAGCATGAGTATTAATCTGACCGTAGTTGCGAATCTGTTGAACTGCTGTGAAAATATTGGTAGGTTTTTTTCCAGTTCAATTTGACTATAAATCTGTAAGAATAAAAAATATACTACCTATTCAGAGCCAAATCAATGACTTTTATCCCATCCGAAGCGTTTAAATCTATTAGTTATCCCGATCGCACCGTAAAAAGAGCCGATCGCGCGATCCGGTGTGCCCCATTTCAATTACACTTCTTCCAGACCATCCGCGATAACAGTGTTTTCCTCAGTGCGATCGCCTCCAATGGAGGTGTCGAAAGTGGCTACACCCGATCGCCCGTATCAGAACTCGTAGCCGAAAACTCCCTGCTGTGGCTGATCCAAGTCGGCGTTTTGCGGCGCGAAGTAGACGGACAAGGGATTACCGACAGTTTTCGCCTCACGCCGCTTGGCCGCCAACTTGTGGAAAAATGGGAACAGCAAGGAAATAGCTTACCAACTGCATCATTGTGCGATCGCATGGGAAATACCATTAGCCGGGGGTTCGGACTATTTTCATAACGAAATACAGTTCAGATCAGAGCGTTAAGGCGGTAAGGTGCGCACTGCGCACCTACATAATTAGATTTTAATAAGGGTTGAAGTCCTCACTACTAACGTCAATTTCTCTCCCCGAATTTTCACGCAATTAGCGCTGATTCAAAAAGCGCGTCGCCATCGACATGGCGTCAGTAATATCTACGTCGCCGTCTCCATCTCCATCTAAAAACGCATTCAAAACGGGATTTCCGCCCTGGGCTGGATTTTGGGCGTTGCCGCCGGTTTGCAGCAAATTGAGCACGATCGGCACTAAAACAGGTATCATCGCTTGCACTGTAGCGTTATTCAAACCGGTTCTTTGGGCGATATCAGCCACTATTTGCGTCAGTTGGCCACCTCCGAACAAACTCTGTACCGCTTGTGGATTGGGATTTGTGCCGCTAAATTGGTTGACAACTTCTTGGGCTTGTGCGTCTCCAGATTGCGATCGCACGTCTTGTAAGGCCGATCGCACGTATCCACCCAAAACCGACATCGCTAGCTGAGTCGTACCCGCATCAACGCCCTGGCTACCGCTCAGTTGCTCTACCGCACCCAGAATGTTGCCCAACTGATTGGGACTTGCTTGTTGGTTCGGATTGTCGATCGCGCTTAAGATTTGGTCAAATAGTCCCATAATTTTCGATCCTTGCTGTAATTGCTCCAGTCTAGATTAACCGATTACCCATTACCAATTACCAATTCTCAAGCTCAAATTTCAAATCCCCATAATATATTCTAATGTTTGATCGGCAGGGCGATCGCAAATTCCGTCCCCATTCCCATCTCTGACCAACAGTTAATCGTCCCGCCGTGTTTTTTGACGATAATTTCGCGGCCGATTGCCAATCCCAAACCAGTACCTACACCTCTCGGTTTAGTCGTAAAGAATGTTTCAAACATTTTTTCTTGACTGGCCACAGGTATTCCCGTACCGTTATCGGAAATTCGCACTACCACTGAGTCATCGTCCAAGTATTCTGTAGTAATCACAATCTTCCGCGAAAAACTCGGCACTTCCTGTTTGCTCGACTCCAAATCGGATTGTTTTTTGTCCTCCTCAGAGCGGATTTTTTCAATTTTCGCTTGTTCTTCCACAGCATCTATTGCATTGTTCAAAACGTTCACAAATACCTGGTAAAGCAAACCCATATAGCCTTCAACAGTCGGAATATCCCCGTAATTACGCACCACTTCAATGCCCTGTTTGATTCGGCTGTTGAGAATCAGCAAACTGCTGTCTATGCAGGCGTGCAAATCGACCGGATGAGGCGCTGCGTCGTCGAGTCTAGAAAAATCTTTCAAACTTAAGATAATAGCTTTGGCTCTTTCAGCGCCAACTTGCATTGAGTCGAATATTTTCATCAAATCTTCTTTGAGAAAATCGATGTCTATTTCTTCGGCTTTTTCGTTGACGGCGGGAGGCGGATTTGGGATTTCTGTTTCGTAAGTTTTGAGCAAATCTAAAATATCTTCCACGTAATTTTTCGCGGGGTCGATGTTGGCATAGATAAAATTGATTGGGTTGTTAACTTCGTGAGCCACACCGGCTAACATCCGCCCCAAACTTGCCATTTTTTCATTTTGAAATATTTGGCTTTCTTGTTCAGATTTTAATTGTTTTAGCAAGTGATTTACTTTCAGAATCAGTTGATTTAGCGAAGTTGCTAATACTCCCACTTCATCGGTGCTGGTCACTGGTGCTTGCAACTGAAAATTAGACTCTTGGGTCACTCGCTGAGCGATTTTAGTTACAGCGGTGAGGGGTTTGGCGATCGCCCGACTGGTGAAGCTCGCCAGTAGTGCTGCAACGACGATCGACAGTGCCATGCTACCAAAAATGATTTGCACCCGCAGCGTCTGCGCTCGCAGCAGGGCCTCCCGCGCTGCATCCTCTTGCTCTTGGGCGCGATCGATAATTGCTCCTAAATCATTAGTCGTCTTCTCTAATTTTAATCCAATTTTATCTCGCTCGAAATTCAACAACAACTTGCTTTTAACACTTTTTTGAGCTAGCGAATGTGGCAGTTTACTGATTTGAGCGTTAACTGTTTCTAGCTGCTGAATGTAATTTAACAGAAGCCGATCGTAACTTTTTATAAAAGCCTGTAAACCTGCTGCCTGTTCCATCTTTTTCTGATTTTTAACTTCAGATAGCGACAACTTCAAACTGTAGATATTCTTTTGTAGCTGTTGGTATTTGCTGTCAAAAATTTCGGGCTGTTCTATCCCGTAAATCAATCGCTGTTGGCTGTTTTGCGTCCGCAGTAAAGCCACCTGCAACTTATTTAAAAGCTGACTTTCTCGATCGATGTGTACTTGATTGTTAGTTCTGCGATAGTAATGATTCCCCGCCAGCATTCCGACAGTCGTTCCCCCAATCGCCACACAAAGAGCCAGTGCGTAGCCACGGCAGATTTTGTCGCTAATACTGAGGTTTCCGAAGGATCGGGCTATTTGAGCAAAATAATTAAGCTTTGGTGGGTGGCTCTGTTTGATTTTATACTCGAAAGAGGTAGGGAGTTCTTGTGAAGCCTGGTTATGATGTTTGAGCTGCATAGATGCGAACCTGTGAATAATTCACGCACTGAAAATTAAGCTTAACTTAACTCACGGCTGATTATAAAGTACCGCATCGATAATTAATGTGATAATTTTTGTTAATGAGGACGCTCTTACCCTGGCTGAGAAACCGGGATAATTTCAGTTTTGCATTTATAGTGCGAGCTGTCGCGAGCTCGCGAGTACAATACGCGAGCGGGGACGATCGCACTATAATAAAAAAAATGCTTTTTGCAAAACCCAGATGCTCCCGATAAACCAGGTTTCGGGTTTCCGCTGTCGGAGCTTTTAAGACGCACTTATACTGTTTTAGATTTTAGAAGAATTGGGAATGACCAGCGCTAAAAACGGAGACAAGCCCCAGACATGAATCGTGGAGTTCCCAAAGTTAAAGCTCCCAGACTCATCTGTGGATTAAATCTAAAATCTACAATTTAAAATCGATTGACTGATTCGGTAAGGGTTTGGATCGCGGACTCGATCAGTTGCATTCTTTGAATGAAACTGGTATTGCGTTAAGAAACCGTGTTTCTACGTAACTCAATGCGATATTTATTTTTTTTATAAAGAAGTGTGGCTTGAGGGGCGATCGCATAAATCACCGATTAAATACGTAGGTGTCAAGAAATCGGCTTTCGGCGATCGGGCGGGTGTACGCACCAATAAACAGCCTGCACCCGCTACAATTGCAGCTTTGGGCGCGCACTTGTCCGCCTGCACTCGCTACCACTCAAACCCGCTTGCATTCTGCTGACAGCACAAGCAGAATCGGGATTGGCAGACTAAGCAGTGCGATCGGGCACTTCGCCATTTTATATTTTAGATTTGCAATAACTAATTACTATCGCGGTAATGTAAAAATCAAAGCATAGCCCTTTTATTTGCCGCTGCCCTCATGCCTTTGCCGCGCCTGTTAACCTTAATTGCCGCTTTCTGCCTCACCCTGGGGCTGATTATTGGGCTGGTGAGTTCCTTAACAGGGCTTTACAGTCAAGTTGCGTGGTCTGCTTCTCCGCTGCTGGCTAATTTGCTAATTTTCCTGATCATTGTACTTTTGGCAACGCTAATTTTTGCGCTATTTTACTATTTTCGGCTGCTACAACGACCGGGAAAAGTTAAGGGAAAACGGGCGATCAATCCCAAGATTCCTGTTGTCAAAAGTGAAGCTGCTTCGGAAAATCTCAAAGCAATCAGACAGCAAGTCGATCGCATTCAAGATGAAGTAGCGCGCCAAGCTTTGCTGTTGAGATCCCGCGAAATTGAAGCTAACATGGCTCGCGGCAATGTTCGGATAGTGGTTTTCGGCACCGGTTCTGCGGGCAAAACTTCCGCTGTAAATTCCCTCGTGGGGCGGATGGCGGGACAGGTGGGCGCGCCGATGGGAACTACCGAAGTTGGAGAAACTTACACTCTGAAATTGAAAGGAGTCGATCGAGAATTAGCAATTACAGATACCCCAGGCATCTTGGAAGCGGGAGTAGCGGGGACTTACAGAGAGGAATTGGCGCGGCAGTTGGCGGCCCGGGCTGATTTGATCTTATTTGTGTTGGACGGCGATTTGCGTAAATCTGAGTATGAACCGCTGCGGACTTTGGCGGAAATTGGCAAAAGGTCGATCGTAGTTTTTAATAAAGTTGACCTTTATCCCGACAGTGACAGAGACGAAATTCTCGATCGACTGCGGCAGCGAGTCAAAGGTTTTGTATCAGCAATGGATGTAGTTGCAATTAGCGCCAACCCGCAAAAATTTGTACTAGAAAGCGGCACAATATTTCAACCAGACCCGGATATGATGCCCTTAATTCGGCGCATCGCAGCAATTTTGCGAGCCGAAGGCGAAGACTTAATTGCGGACAATATTTTGCTACAATCTCAGCATTTGGGAGACCAAGCCCGCAAATTAATTGACGCTCAAAGGAGGCGCGCCGCTGATAAAGTAGTAGAGCGATTTCAGTGGATCGGAGCCGGAGTAATTGCCGTAACGCCTTTACCAGTTGTAGATTTATTGGCGACAGCAGCAGTTAACGCTCAAATGGTAGTAGAAATTGCCAAGATTTACGGTTGCGAATTAAATATCGATCGCGCCAAAGAATTAGCATTATCTCTCGCCAAAACCCTAGCCAGCTTGGGAATAGTAGAAGGCGTAATTCAAGTAGTGTCAAGGGCGTTGCAATTAAGTGTAGCCGGATTTGTACTTGGCAAAGCAATTCAAGCAGTCAGCGCCGCTTATTTAACCAGAATTGCCGGGAAAAGTTTTATTGAATATTTCCGTCATGACCAAGATTGGGGCGACGGTGGCATTGCCGAAGTCGTGCAAAGGCAGTTTCAGTTAAATCGGAAAGACGAGTTTGTCAAAGCTTTTGTCAAAGATGCGATCGCCCGCGTTGTCGAACCTCTAAACATCTATCAGCAAGAAGCATCGGAACTAGAATTAGAAATGCCAACAGAATTGGAACCAGAACCCTTGTATCAGCGGCAATCCGACGATTGGGAAAATTACAGTAATAAGCGCAACGATGAATGGTAGTTAGTCATGAGTCATTAGTCATGAGTCATTAGTCATGAGTCATTAGTCATGAGTCATTAGTCATTCTGCTAAGACCAGTCCTCCTAGCGGTTAAGATTGTCCGAAGAGAGGCACGAAGCAAACGAGCGTGTCTATTTTTCATAGGGTTTGATCGACTGGACTCTCTTCTTCCAAGCGTATTGGGTTAAAACCCAATACGGTTCACTTAACACTATTTATTGCCCGGAGATCCCCCTAAATCCCCCTTAAGAAGGGGGACTTTGAAGAAATTCTTGTTCCCCCCTTTTTAAGGGGGGTTAGGGGGGATCTGTCTTAAGTGAACCGTATTGGGTTAAAACCGACTAGCATAATAATATGCAGTCAGACAGGGGCTAAAACCCCTGTCTGACTGCTGCTGTGAGATCGATAAACAGCGTTATTTGAAATTAGTCGATCGCATCTGCCGCTCTTTCTGCTGCTCGTTGAGTTTTGTCAATATCTCGATTCACTTTCGCGCGCACCTTGTCCGAGGCATCTTCAGCGTTGTATTTTACATTTCGCGCTGCATCTTTGACATTTTCTTTGCCTTGGTTGACATTATATCTCAGCGACTCAGTACCTTCACTAGCTCTTTCTTTTGCTCCTTCAGTGGCTTCTTTAACAATCTCTTTTGCTCCCTTCAAGCCTTCGCGAGTATTTTCCTTGAGATTAGCAAAGCCTTCTTTTGTTTTGTCACCAAACTCATCAGCTTTCCGCTGAGCGGTGCGAGCATTGTCATTCATCTTGTCGCCAATTTGGTCAAGTTTGTTCGGCGCGTCATCTGCTACCCGCCGCACGTTTTCGCGCACATTGCTGCTAGATTTGGTGTCGATGCGGCGCTGGGCTTCCTCTTTGAGAAGCTTAGCTTTTGCTTCTGCTGCTGTAACGTTTGGGTTTCTGGGATCTGTATCGCTGTATTGATTCTGGCCGCCTTTGTATACGGAAGTTACAGCCTCTGAAGGCACTTCTTCTCTAATTTGGTCGGACGTTTTTGCTGTTGGCTCGGGCGTTTTTCCTGCTATCACATCAGCGCGAGTACAGGCAGTGCTCACTAATACTAAAATCCCGGCGAGAAACACTGTTAAAATTTGTACAGCTCGAATTTTTTTCAGAAACGCAGTTAGTCGGTTCATAAAAATGCTCCTTTCTATTGTGAGATGCTCAAATGCTTGCTGGTTCTGTAGATGGCTAGCATTACAGAATTAGGCGTTTAAACACTTTTTTTAGTATACGAATAGAAACAGGAGTTTTTTATCTATCTCAAGTTAGATTCCTCAAGTTATAGCAGTGTTTAATCGGATGAAATACAGCGCAGGACACGCGAGCATCTCTGTTTTGCATTTATAGTGCTGTCCCCGCTCGCGAGTTGTACAATACGCGAGCGGGGACAGCACTATGATAAAAAAAATGCTTTTTGCATTTGCAAAACTGAGATGCTCCCCAGGACAGCAGGACACGGCACTGCCCTGTCCTGCGCCCGATATCTGTACTTCACTCATGCGACAATCCTCAATCTTATACCAATTATTAAAAGTCGCAGTTTCCGGTAACGAAACGGCAATGCCGTTTCCCTACTTGGCTGAGCGTTTGCTACTGGGCGCGTGCACTGCGTTAAAATATTTTGCGTTTTGGGAGCTAAAAAAAACCCTCCGGTCAGGAACCAGAAGGAAGGCGGTATATGATCTCAAGTACAACAAGGTCTTTAATGCCAATTTTCGCCGTAAGTGGCGATCGCCCACATCTGTCTAATGGCTGAAAATATCTGCACAGTTAGTAATCATTTTGAATCGCTGTTTTGAGACTCTTGCAGAATTCGCCGATCGCCTCTAAACCCTCTTCGGGAGTGCCTTGGGCCAAGCGTTTAACAAAAGCACTGCCAACAATCACAGCGTCTGCACCCCATTCTTTGACTTGGCGAGCGTGTTCCGGTGTCGAGATACCAAAGCCAACGCCGATGGGTTTGTCGGTGATGCTGCGGATTTCTTGCAGCAACTCTTTTGCTCGCGTATCTAAGCCTTCGCGCACTCCTGTAACCCCCGTCACGCTGACTAAGTAAATAAATCCTTGAGACTGGCGGGCGATCGCTTCTATGCGACTTTTGGGACTTGTGGGAGCAACTAATAATGTTAGTTCAATCCCTAATTTTTGGGCAGGTTGGATGAGGCTGTCGGCTTCTTCCAAGGGTAAATCTGGTACAACCAATCCCTGAACTCCAGCACTTTTGATTTGCTGCAAGAAGGTTTCGATACCTCGGTACAAAATCGGGTTGTAGTATGTAAAGAGAATTATGGGCGATCGCAAATTCGGACTAACTTTAGCTACCATTTCCAGCACCGGATCTAACCGCGTTCCCCGCTGCAAAGCCCTAGTAGCGGCGGCTTGAATCACCGGCCCGTCAGCCAGCGGGTCAGAATAGGGAACACCAAGCTCGATCGCATCTGCACCGTTATCATCCAAAACTTGTAGTGCTTTAGCCGTTGTCTCCAAGTCTGGATCGCCAGCAGTAATAAAAGGAATTAATGCACATTGGTTGCTTTTACGCAACGTTTCAAAACAATTAGAAATACTCATTAGTTATGATAGAAGGAAGAAGGAAGAGGGAAGAAGGAAGAGGGAAGAGGGAAGAAGGAAGAAGATCGTGCTTATTTTCTGGGACGTGATATCTGCAATCAATCATCAGTCCCCAGTCATTTGAGAGAGAGTTTGTTACTAACGACTAATCGCTAATAACTCATCAATAACTAATGACTAATGACTGAGGACTAATGACTAATGACTAATTATCTTTTTCCTGTTCAATTTCGGCTTGAAGTTTGGCTAACTCTTCAGGAGTGAGTGCATCTAGCTGCTTCTGCAAGACAGCATCTTTGTACTCTTTAAGTTGCTCGCTATAAGTCATCTTTTGAGTAAGTGCACGAAATAAATAAGTCACCAGCCAGCCAATCAAGCCGGCGACTAAAAATAACTGACTCCAAATGCCTGCATTCATGCTGTCGAGTCCGGCGAATTGTAGTACCAAGTAGGCCAACCCACCTGCTACAAAAAAGCCGAGACTGATTCCAATTACATCAATACGTCGCATTTAGGCTTCTATCTGCCGCCGTTTGGGGCGAAAATTCAAAAAGGGAGCTAGGAGAAACATACCTGGGAAAAAGAAGAACATCAAGAAGTACATAAAGCCACGCTCAAAAGAGGTGGCCACGTACCAGCGGCTGTTCAGGTAGGCGTAGGTGGCTGCGGGTACTACCAGGAGGTAGGCTCCGGCCAAGACGGCATAAAGCAGTAAAGTAATATACATAGATTTGATTTAGGGGGAAAATCACACGGGTAAGTGCGTTGACACGCTCCGCTAGCTGGTTAACTATTGTACCGCTTGGGGAGATCCAGCGCGACTTTTGAGAATTTTTCGATTAGGGGTTGCGTAAATTGGGGTTTGGTTGTAGAATAAAAGGCTGTTGTTGTCACTGGCTCAAACCCACAGCAGCAGCTTGACGAAAGGGGGGTGTGGCGGAATGGTAGACGCTACGGACTTAAAATCCGTTGACCCGAAACGGTCGTGTGGGTTCAAGTCCCTCCACCCCCATACAATTCTATGTTTTGTGAGTTAACAAGCTGTTGCGGCATTTAACTTTGTTTTTCTGGGCGGGCTCTTCCGCCCACCCCACAAGAGTTTTAAGAAAGAAGATTTTTCAAATTAGATGCGCGCCAGCTTTTAGTAATTCTTGCAAGATTTGTGGGATGGGCTTTGAGCCATTAGTGTCAACTTAACATCAAACGTAGTTACAGACTGCTGTTTACCGCTGAGGCCCGATCCCCCCTAGCCACCATGATAGTCGGGGGGGACAAGAATCTTCTCAAAGTCCCCCTTCTTAAGGGGGATTTAGGGGGATCTGGTCTCGGATAAAAGCGAGATTTATCAACGGTTTTAGGCGATTGTTGACACCAATGGCTTTGAGCAGCGTCCCGAATCGCCTGCTATACTACGCAGCAACTGGCAAATTAATTACAAATTCCGTGCCCTGTCCTATTTGAGAATTCACCTCGATTTTGCCTTGATGCTTGGCAACGATTTGATAGGAAATAGCTAATCCCAATCCAGTGCCTTTGCCGATCGACTTTGTAGTAAAAAATGGGTCAAATATCTGCTGGGCACTGGCTGCTGCAATTCCCGGCCCATTATCCCGAATCTTGACAGTGACAGCGTTGTCTGCCATAACTTCCGTGCTAATCCAAATCGTTGGTGAAAACCCTTTGTCTGTCTTTTTCACCTCCTCCAGCGCATCTATTGCATTACTAATAATATTCATAAATACTTGATTCAGTTGCGATCCAAAGCACTCAACCGGAGGCAAATTGCCGTATTTTTTAATAACTTCAATACCTTGTTTGAGTCGATGATTGAGAATTACCAGGGTGCTGTCTATTCCTTCGTGAATGTCGGCAGGTTTCATTTTGCCGTCATCTAAGCGCGAAAAGTTACGCATGGATACGACAATTTCATGAATGCGATCGGCTCCCATTTTCATCGAAGAAAGTGTTTTTGGCAAATCTTCTCTGAGAAATTCCAATTCAATATCTTCGATGCGCTCTTGAATTGCATCTGGTGGGTTGGGATAGTATTCTTGATAGAGAGTTACCAAACCTGCCAAATCTTCGATGTATTGGTTGGCATAGTCAATGTTGCCCCCGATGAAGTTGACGGGATTGTTGATTTCGTGGGCTATACCTGCTACCATGTGACCGAGAGACGACATTTTTTCGGTCTGAATTAATTGGGATTGAGTTTGTTTGAGTTCTTCTGTATACTCGCTAACTCGCTGAATTAATTGATTGAAAGAAGCTGCTAAAACTCCGATTTCGTCTTCGGTTGTGACTGGTACTTGCAGGTTAAAATTCGATTCGCGGGCGACTTGCTGAGCGACGTTAGTGACGGTTTCGAGGGGTTGGGCGATCGCACGGCTGGTTTTGTCCGCCAGTAACACGGCGATCAGTGCTGAAATTAGCATCCCCCCCCAAATAATTCGGTTTCCCAAACCTTCTGCTTCTTCTAATGCTTCCGCTCCTTGCAGTTTTTGAATTTCTACTGTAGAAATTAGCTCGGTTAAACTGTGAGCAAGGTTATCTAGTACCATCGCCTCTTGACCGCTGCTCGTCCTCAACATTTGTAGCTGTGCGGACTCGATGCTGTTGGGTGGCAAGTTCCAAACATCCGCTTCTTTTAACTGCAATTTAATTAGCTGATCGTAGTAATCAATGACGATGGCATATCTCTGCAATATAGCGTGCAATGCTGCCTCTTCTGTTGCTAGTTTATCGGGATTTTCTCGTGCGAAAGATTCAATTTCTGAAATCAGGATTTTCGCCTGATTGATTTGCCCGACAAAGCGATCGTGTTCGTATTGCAGCCACACCGTGTCTCCCAAAACGGCCGGCAATTTCGCCGCGTGCGATCGGGCTTCAAATACGGTATTTTGCAAATTTTGCAGCAGTTGCTGCTGTTGCCCAGCAACATTTACCTGAATTAAAGCTTGCTTGCGAAAGTAGTCTCCGGCTTTCAGTCCCGCACCCGTACCCAAAATCGCTATGCCGATCGCTAAAGCATAGCCGTAGCTAATTTTTTGGCCGATCCGCAAATGATTGAATCGTTCCCTCACCCAATTGAGATTAATAGATGAATGCTGGAACAAGTTTTTTTTAACATAGCAATTTGACTCTAGTTTACTATCTTGGCGCTGATTTTGAGTAAATAATAACATTTAAAGTTCCTCCCAAAACAATCAGGAGTTGTTGACATCCTGCACAATTTTTTGTAAGTTTGAGGAACAGCCAAAACCTGAATTTATCGGTCAATCGTTTAACTTAGGTTAAAACCTATAATATTTCGGCTCTTACTCCTGAAAAAATGCGATCGGGAGATCCGACAGTTTTTTTGGCTTTTAACTTTTGGCGTTATTTTGGGGTGGACAGTCGGTTGCGTACAAAATATTGAAACTATTTTTTGTCTTAAGTCCACCAGATAAATGCTGTTTTCGCTGCTAGCAGACGCAATTTAGCCGATCCCTTCTGAATTATCTCTGTTATTATGCGAGAATGTTTGTGATCTGTATCAACAATCTATGTGATTTTACGCTGATTTACAAAACTTATGATAACTGCGAGCAATATTTTCAATCAGTTGGGGACAGAAGGCCCAACTACGGGTTCTCCCCGTTTTTCTTTTTCTGCCAGTTCTAGGTTCAATTCCAGCAGTTTTGCTAAGATATCGTCGCTGTCAGTAAATCCGTAAGCTGCATTACATTGGCGATCGAGCGCTTCGTGGAGTTGATAAAGTTGGCTGGTTGGTTCTGCAAAAAACTTGTTGTAAAGTTGAGTAATTCCCCACTGTTTTGTTGACATCTGTTGAGTGCGATATTGGTGCAGTTCGACAGCAGTTGCGCGAATTTGCTCTACTAATTTGCGGTTGGCTGTCTGGGGAAATGGGAAAGTTTCAAAGCAGGTATTGTGGGTGTAAGCGATATCTGCTTTGAGAGTTGATTTTTGAGCGTGCATCCAAGTCCGGTGTACTTGAGATGTCAGGATGCCAAACACATAAAAATCATCAGAGGCAACAACTTTAGTTTTATTTCCTGGGAGCCATTCACAAGGGCAAGACACGAAAATAGCCCACTTAGATACCTCTGGAACTGCAAAGTAGTGAGATAATAGTGCGATCGCCTTTCTCATTCCTAAGCGTTTGCCTTCATATTTCCACCAGTTTATTTTTAGTGCTTCATTGCGATTATTCTGACGTTCGATGGGAATAGTTGATTTCAATCGATTAAAAGGTAGTTCGTAGTTGCTAGCTTGTTCTATCGTCATGTCATTAAAATCAATAATCCATCTATCAGGTACGCTGTTTGCATTTTTAGCTAGATTCGCACCCATTGAAAAAAGTTTAATAACTTCCTGATTGTTTAAATCAGCTTTAATCCAGTCTTTAGCCTCTTCTTCAGTAAGAATGAATCCTTTACCATTAGGAATTACACCTTGAAAGCATTTATTTAAATTCGCTAACAACCTAGCCGCTTGAGAAACATCAATCGTAGCTTGCAGCGAAGAATTAATATTTAAAACTGGGCGACCATCTAAATTGTAACCTTTCGGTTCTTGCTTACTCCAATTAACAATACTCACATGAACTTTAGCTTCACCAGACCAAGGTTGAGTAGAAATAGCATCATAAATATAACCGCCATTTTGAGCAATATAATCTAAACCAGCAGCGCGGCTTTTCCCTTGACTAATTGAATTAGTAGCCACCAAACCAGCCCGACCATTAGTGCCTAAATTCTTATGAGCAATCCGAAACCAATAAGAGCAAAAATCTACAGAATCTTTGACATCTGAAAACCGTTCAAATACGCGGTCAATATATTTATCATTCAGTGTCATTCTCATATGCTTTCCTCCTAAAAAGGGCGGATTTCCGATAATCGCGTCCGCCTTCACCCACTCAGTAAACAAAGCATCAGCACAGACAATATTTTGATCCAAAGTATCCAAAGGCAGAGAAGGTTCTTGCAATCCCAAATTATCAATCGCCACCTTGCGGCCAATCATCAGCGTCACCCGCGCCAACTCCACCGCAAAGGAGTTAAGATCCATACCATAAAATTGCTGCGGCGTAACTACTGAAAGGTGAACTTTTGAACCTTCACAGTCATTTAACTTATCTAACAATAACTTTTCAATCTGCTTGAGTTCCTGATAAGCCACATAGAGAAAATTTCCCGAACCGCAGGCAGGATCTAGTACCCGATAGCTACCTATTTCCTGGTGCAGATTTTGCAGTTGCTTAACTGTAGTTGCAGCTTGAATCCGTTCCTCCCAGTAATAAGTAATCGTTGGCAAAACAATCCGCCGAATGTCTCCCTCTGAAGTGAAGTGAATGCCATGTGCGTGCCGCTGTTTTTTATCATTCTTCAACGCCCCCTCAAAGATATTACCAAAAATAGAAGGGCGTACTTTACTCCAATTTTGCTCGGCACAAACTTCTAATATTTTTAACTCACCTTGTTGCAATTCTATGGGGTGAATTTCCGAAAATAAGCCGCCGTTAAAATATTCCACACCTTCATAACGTCCCCCAGGCGTGACTCCATCCTGGTTCATTGCTTGAAATAAGCCGCCTAAAACATCGTAGGTACTTGCCCCTTCTAAGCAATCTTTAACGCAGCGAGTAAAAAGTCCTAGCGGCAAAAGTCCCCTATCTTCCGCAAACATTGCTAACACGCACTGCAACACAAATCGCTGGGCTTGAAGCTCATTAAATTTAGGAGATTTGCGCTCAATTAGCATTTCCAGCAACATCCCCATTCTGCTAGCAGCTTTTTCTGTAATCTCGACTTGATTATTTTTAAATATCGGGCGGCGGGCGACAGATTCCATAAAAGCAAAAGCGGGCGAACGCGCTGGCAATTGCTTTAATGCTATAATGTCTAAAGGTTCATCAGGCTGAAGGTCAAAATCGTAAATGTGAAATTCATCAAAATTGCACATTATCACGTAGCGAGGGCGATCGTCTTTTTTTAGGCGCAGATAATACCGCTCAGTTTGGGCGCGATACTCCCTTTTAGTTAAGTCTTCTCCCCGCTTTTTCATTTCAATCAAAACGTGCTTTTTCCACACCAAATCAGCAAATCCCATGTGACCTTTCTTGCTGGCTTTTTCGATGCGTTGTTCATAGGTTGCGCCAGCTTCCAATGTCCCTTCGTGACCGAATGCCTGAAAAAAGCGGTCTAAAAATACCTGTGCTTGTCCTTTTTCATCGCCTGTAATGTTTTGTTGGCAATAGGCGACAAATTTGTGGAGGCTTTCGGGGGTGGCTGGCATGGGAGGATAGTTTTAAAGGCCTGATTAATTAGTATATAACAGTTTTCAATCCGATGAAATAAAGTAGGGACTATTCCGGGGTATGCCAGGGATATCTAGTTGATTTAAAAAGTTGATTGACGGTGCAGCAGTCGTGGTATATTTTTGAGAGTGACTGTTTTTAGCAAAAATTTGTGACTGAACCTTCTACTAAACAAGCTGCAAATAAGATAAATGGATGGCACGGCAAGCTCAATTTGGTCTACGCCAACCGTGACGGCGCAACTCAAATCATCCACAACCAAATGCAAGCACCCCTCAAGGTGCAGCGTCCGTTTTATCCTGAAGGAAAAGAGGTTTGTCACAGCGTAGTTTTACACACGGCTGGGGGAGTTGTCGGGGGCGATCGCCTTTCCAGCAATTTTCACCTCCAACCAAACGCCAAAGCCTTAATCACCACCGCAGCCGCTGCAAAAATTTATCGCAGCAGCGGAGAGTCAGCGCAACAAAATATTGATATTCAAGTAGATTCCGCTGCGAATTTGGAATTGCTACCGCAGGAAACCATCGTTTTCGATGGCGCAATTTATCGACAAAATTTGCGGGTAGAATTAGCCCCGCAAGCCAGTATTTTACTGTGGGAAATTACCAGATTTGGACGCAGTGCTAGGGGCGAAAAATTCTTGTCGGGAGAATGGCGATCGCACACCGAAATCTGGCAGCAGAACAGCCCTCTGTGGATTGACAGACAATGGCTCCAAGGTGGATCAGAAATGCTAGAAAGTTCTCACGGTTTAGCAGGAAAACCCGTAGTCGCTACCCTCGCTTGGGTTGGTGAATCCGTCACCACAGAACTCGTGGGACAAGTGCGAGCTTTGCCATCTGAAGCAACAATTTATCCTGGTAATTGTACCATCGGCGTGACTCGCATTCCCAACGGTTTGCTGTGCCGATATCGCGGTACATCCACCGCCGCAGCTAGAGACTGGTTTGTGAGCATTTGGCACTTGCTGCGTTTATCTTTTTCCGAACGCCCTTGCTGTTTGCCGAGAGTTTGGGTAAAATAGAATCATATTTTATTTTCAATAGATTTACCGCGACTGATAGTTAAACTTGATCCAATAATGCGATCGCCCTTACCAGAATAAAAATGCAACTCACCCCCCAAGAAAAAGACAAGCTACTGATTTTCACGGCCGCCCTAGTAGCAGAGCGCCGGAAACAAAGAGGTTTAAAATTAAACTATCCAGAAGCACTAGCCTACATTTCAGCCGCGATTTTAGAAGGAGCAAGAGACGGCCTCACCGTCGCAGATTTAATGAGTTACGGGACAACTCTCCTGACGCGGGAAGATGTGATGGAAGGCATACCCGAAATGGTGAATGAAGTGCAAGTTGAGGCGACTTTTCCTGACGGAACTAAGTTGGTGACAGTGCACGATCCGATTCGTTAAATATTTAACCGCAAAAAATCACAGGAGACAGACATGATTCCGGGAGAAATGATTGTTGTAGAGGGCGAAATTGAATTAAATGCCGATCGCCCAACGGTGCGGCTGCTAGTAGGGAATACGGGCGATCGACCCATTCAAATCGGTTCCCACTATCACTTTTATGAGGCAAACGAAGCCTTAGAATTTAATCGAGAACAAGCCAAAGGAATGCGATTGGATATTCCGGCGGGAACAGCAGTTAGATTTGAACCGGGAGATGAAAGGGAAGTGCAATTAGTACCGTTTGTTGGTAGCCGTCAAGTTTACGGCTTTAACGGTAAGATTAATGGTGAGTTAGATGGATGAATGAGAGACAATTAGACTATTATAAGACTTACTTACGCGAAAAACCAGGTTTCTGAGAATAATCGTGCATTTATGCGAAAGATATTGACATAGAAACCGAGTTTTTTGCAGCCGTGCGTAAGTCCTGTATTATCAACAATATTACTAAAACGACAGGTAGCGAAATGACACCGCACTCTCGAATAACCTCAATCAAAATTCAAGGTTATAGACCATTCCGAGATTTTACTGCTCGATTGGAACCACTAGAAATTCTTGTCGGAGCTAATGGTTCTGGGAAATCAAGCCTGTTTGAGTTTCTAAAATTTTTGACCGACAGTATGGAAAGCGAGATTCCTAACGAAATTATTAAGGGTTCTATCGGTCAACAGATTTTCCATCTTCCCGGCTCAGAAAAGTTTGAATGGGAGCTTAAAATTGATACAGGTGAGTCTAATATTTCCTATCAAGGAGAACTCATGGGGCCGAGAAGCAATCCGCAAATTTCTTTCGAGCGAGTTGAGTCATCTCAACATTTGTTCATGGATCTTAAAGGTACTGAAGGTTTGTATCGCGAACCAGGATATGCAGAGACAAATCGCCTATTTCCCAAACGCAATCAACTCGCACTCAGGACAATAACAAATCCAGGTTTAGCAACTCTCTATAAACTACGAGAGTATATCGGGGGTTGGAAATTTTACAGTTCATTTAACATTGCTAATCACAAAATTCGCAAATCTGTTCTCATTGAACAAGAACCAGTGTTGGATGAAGATGCAGGGAATTTGAGTTCAGTATTACACTATTTAATGATTGAACATAGCGCCGTTTTTGATGACCTGCAACAACATTTACAATCAGTTATTCCAGGATTCAAAAAATTGACCGTAAAAGCTCGCGGCGGGCCTGGGGAAGTTATCGCATTTTGGCAGGAAAAAGGGATTGACCAGGATTTAAGTCTTGCGGATTTATCCGATGGTATTCTAAGATTAATTTGTTGGATTTGTCTTTGTTTGCACCCGAAACCACCCTCTCTAATTTGTATTGATGAACCGGATCAAGGTGTTCATCCTCGGACACTCCCTCTTTTAGCAGGATTGTTTGAAAAAGCTGCTGAACGCACTCAGGTTCTTTTGGCTACTCATTCTTCTTATTTTTTAACCCAATTTGATATTTCCCAAATTGCTGTGATGCGAAAGGAGAATGGAGAATCAAAGTTTATTAAACCTGGTAATTCCAAAGTTTTAACAGATATGCTTGATGACTTTGGGACAGAGGAAATTGAAAAACTCCACCGCAGTGATGAATTGGAGCTTCTACCATGAGGGTAATTATCTATGTAGAAGGGCCATCAGATAAAAATGCAATGGAAGCATTGTTAGTAAATTTGATTGACAAAAAATCTGAAGAAGGTGTCAGTATAGAGTTTTTTCCAATCAAAGGAAGTGACAATGATAGGGGAGGTGACGCTAAAAAAGAGTTGCTGCTGAATGCTCCAATAAAAGCTGTTAATATTCTTTGCAATAATCCGAATTCAATTGCAATTATTTTCCCAGACTTATATCCTAAGAATAAAGGGTTTCCCCATGAGACTTTTCAACAGCTAAAAGCGGGAATTATGGATAATTTTTCTCAAGTATTACAAAATAAAGGTATTCAGGATGAACGTCTCAAAGAACGCTTCAAAGTTTTTTGTTTTAAATATGAAATGGAAGCTTTGATTTTGGCGTCTGAATCTGCCTTACAAAGTAAACTAGGAGTTACCTCTCTAGCTGTCACCTGGACAATACCGGTAGAAGACCAAAATCACGATCGCCCCCCCTCGAAAATTGTAGAGCAACTTTTCAGAGATTCTGGCAAAGGATACAAAAAAACGGTGGATGCAAAATTGATACTCGGGAATACTTCGTATCAAGAAATTGCGGAAAAATGTCCTCAATGTTTCAAACCATTTGTTGAGTTTATAGAAGGTATACAGACGCAAAATTTTTAGCATAAATTAATGTATAGTCAAGCATTGGGGCAATGACAAAAATTCTAGAAAATCTGATGAGGAGTGCATTAAAATGAGTTACAGAATGGATCGCCGCGCTTACGCGGAAACTTTCGGGCCGACAACGGGCGATCGCGTGCGGTTAGCCGATACAGAATTATTCATAGAAGTTGAAAAAGACTTCACAACCTACGGGGATGAAGTCAAATTTGGTGGCGGCAAAGTCATTCGCGATGGCATGGGACAGTCGCCTATTTCTAATGCTGATGGTGCTGTTGACACGGTAATTACTAATGCTTTAATATTGGATTGGTGGGGAATTGTTAAGGCGGATATTGGACTTAAAAACGGAAAAATTTACAAAATTGGTAAAGCTGGAAATCCTTACATTCAAGATAGGGTAGATATTATTATCGGGCCGGGTACAGAAGTAATTGCTGGTGAAGGAATGATTCTCACGGCGGGGGGAGTTGATACTCACATTCATTTTATTTGCCCGCAACAAATCGAAGTGGCGATCGCCTCTGGAGTCACTACCATGATCGGCGGCGGTACTGGCCCAGCAACCGGTACAAACGCCACAACTTGCACTCCGGGGCCTTGGCATATGTACAGAATGCTGCAAGCAGCCGACGCTTTCCCCGTAAATATCGGTTTTTCAGGTAAAGGAAATAGCAGTCAACCCCAAGGATTAATTGAACAAATATTTGCCGGTGCAATGGGTTTGAAACTCCACGAAGATTGGGGAACTACGCCAGCAACGATCGACAATTGTTTGAATGTAGCTGACGAGTACGACGTTCAAGTTGCAATTCACACCGACACTCTGAATGAAGCGGGATTTGTGGAAGCTACAATTGCGGCATTTAAAAATCGCGCTATTCACACTTACCACACTGAAGGTGCTGGCGGCGGACACGCACCGGATATTATTAAAGTCTGCGGCCAAGCTAATGTTTTGCCTTCGTCAACTAATCCGACTCGCCCTTACACTGTCAATACTTTAGAAGAACATTTAGATATGTTGATGGTTTGCCACCATTTGGATCGGGGGATTCCTGAAGATGTGGCTTTTGCTGAGTCAAGAATTAGAAGGGAAACTATTGCTGCTGAGGATATTTTGCACGATTTGGGTGCGTTTAGTATGATTTCTTCTGACTCGCAGGCGATGGGTAGGGTTGGAGAGGTGATTATTCGGACTTGGCAAACGGCACATAAAATGAAGGTACAAAGAGGTCATTTGGATGGGCAAGATACCCCTGCAACCAGTGGGGAAAATGATAATTTTCGGGCGAAGCGGTACATTGCAAAATATACGATTAATCCGGCGATTACTCATGGAATTAGTCAGTATGTGGGTTCGGTGGAAGAGGGTAAGTTGGCGGATTTGTGTTTGTGGCGGCCGGCGTTTTTTGGGGTGAAACCGGAGTTGGTGATTAAGGGTGGTGCGATCGCCTATGGGCAGATGGGAGATGCTAACGCCAGCATTCCGACGCCGCAGCCGGTGCATATGAGGCCGATGTTTGGCAGCTTTGGGGGGGCTATTGGGGCGACTTGTTTGACGTTTGTTTCGCAGGCTGCGCGCGATCGAGATATTGCCGCACAGCTAGGTTTACAAAAGCCAACTGTAGCAGTTTCGGGGACGCGGCAGATTAGTAAAAGAGATATGAAACTGAACGATTATTTGCCGCAGATGGAAGTCGATCCAGAAACCTATGAAGTGAGGGCGGATGGGGAATTATTAACTTGCGAACCGGCAACTATTTTGCCAATGGCGCAGCGATATTTTCTGTTTTGATATAAGTTCGTAGTGAGGACTTCATTCCTTTTCCAGCAGGTTTTGAGGCAAGCAGGACGTAAGGATTCAGGTAAAAAATAGTTGATTGAGAGCCGAAAAATATGGTAATGTAGTCAGATGAGCGAAAAGCCAG
>NZ_JAUBVR010000160.1:0-3341 GCF_036705955.1 Microcoleus sp. A6-C6
CTAGGGATAACAGGCTGATCTCCCCCAAGAGTCCACATCGACGGGGAGGTTTGGCACCTCGATGTCGGCTCATCGCAACCTGGGGCGGAAGTACGTCCCAAGGGTTCGGCTGTTCGCCGATTAAAGCGGTACGTGAGCTGGGTTCAGAACGTCGTGAGACAGTTCGGTCCATATCCGGTGCAGGCGCAAGAAGATTGAGAGGAGTCCTCCCTAGTACGAGAGGACCGGGAGGGACGCACCGCTGGTGTACCTGTTATCGTGCCAACGGTAAACGCAGGGTAGCCAAGTGCGGAGTGGATAACCGCTGAAAGCATCTAAGTGGGAAGCCCACCTCAAGATGAGTCTTCTCATGGAGTTATCCAGTAAGGTCACGGGCAGAACACCCGTTGATAGGCGTTAAGTGGAAGTCCTGAGAGGGATGAAGCTGAGGCGTACTAATAGACCGAGGGCTTGACCTCTATTCTTTGATGGTAATTGATGACTTAATTCTATGCAGTCTTCAGGGTTCTTCCCTTACAGCTTTTCTAGGTGTCTATGACGCAGTGGCACCACTCCGATTCCATCCCGAACTCGGTTGTTAAACGCTGCGGTGGCGAAGATATTTGGCGGGTCACTGCCTGAGAAAATAGCTCGATGCCTGGTTAATTTTAAATCAACAAAGCTCTTTTCTCATATCAAGAAAGGGGCTTTTGTTTTTTTTGAGATGAGCGCTTACCACTTTTGTCCTGTTACAGCACTTCCGGATGTGCTCAGGCAATACGCTTTACTTAAGGCTGAAAGATTGGTGGCGTTGCTGAGTTAGAGTATGAATAGGAGGAATAATTTATGCAATGCCGGCGAATGTAAATTAACCCAGATCCGTAATAACGGCCCGAAAAAAGGAAAACAGAACCACATTTATGTCCAATTTGGTCGTCAATTCATCAATGAGTATGAGCAAAGGCGAGGTCAAGCGCGAGAGCATCAAACGTGATTGCCTAAAAATTTATGTCAATGGTATGGGGAAAGCGGGCGATAGAACGAGTTAAGGGAGTTGATCATACCACGATAATAAATTGGGTAAAACAACTCGGAAAACTGTTGTCAGATGGTAAGGATTCAGGTCTCAATTATAGGAATTAAAGAAGGGGTCTGCACAGCCGAGTCAACCATTGCTTTTATAGCTTGGTCAAAAAACTCAATGACAGAACGTCCTTGATGGCGACAAGTTTGTATAACCGTCAATAAATTGGCAGTATCTTGAAACCGTTCCATAGAACGGGAACCTCCACTAATTTTTCTTTTGGTGACGGCTAAACGTAACGTTCGTTCTGCTAAATTATTATCAGGCGGTATTTCTGGATGGTCTAAAAAATACCACCATTGATCAGCTTTCTTCCTCAAGGAGCGTAAAAGTTTCCCGGCTTCCCCTCCGGCTAGCTCAATCCATGAATTAATCGTAAATTCAACTTTTGGTTTAAACTGGGACGTCCAACTCAAGAATTCATCAAGGCTTTGGGAAAGTTGGAATAAAGCATAGTTTTTCAAACCCTCATCTATCAGGCTAATAAATTTTTCTCCAATCTCCTGGTTATTTAAGCCAGGAAGCTTGATTAGTTTCTTGAAGTGACGGCGTAAATGAGCCAGACATTTTTGTTGAGCTTTGACAGCATAACCATTATAGGCGCTATAGTCATCTGAACTAAGTACACCTTCGTAGCAAGAACCCAAAATAGATTCTAATTCCGCACGAGAGCGAGTATCAGCAGCATGAAATAAAGCGAATTTGGTATTGGCAAAAATCCATAACCATTCTTTTACCCCTTTGATTGCCCAAGGCGTTTCATCCGCATGGATATTGGGCTGGGTTTGTTTGACCCACTGTTTGAGCTGGTCAATACTTTGAGTCACTGCGCCATTTATTCTTTCATTGGTGGCTACTAAAGTTCCCACTCCTATTTCTATTTTTCCCAGTTCCCACAACAGTTCTTGTTGTTTTTTGTAGGATAAATGTCCGTAATTATTTATCCATCCTAAAAAAGCTTGCAGTCTGATTCCGATATCTTGTCCCGGTACTATTTCTGGCGACCACTCTGCTGCTTGTGTTTCCCCACACTCGCTGCAAATACACGTATATCTTTGATATTCTACTATTTCTATTGGACTCTCTACTAACTGGGCTACTTGCTGTTTCTCTATTTTGATGGGTTCGCCACTGAATTCGCTTTGACCACAACACCTGCACACTTGCGGTCGTAATATTTCTAATCTATCTACCCGACCAAACCCCTTCCTCGTTTTTCCCGGATGCCCTGGTTGTCCTCCTGGTTTCCGTTTTGGTGTCTCCCTTTCATCTATTTGAGCTTCAAGTTTTTTCTCGCTTTTTTTGAGAAGGTCAGACGATGGTGGCTTTGATGATCTTGTGCTATCTAAATCTCTGCTGATTTTAAGTTTCTCTATTTCCTGTTCTAGTTCTATTACTCTAGATTTTAACTGCTCTATAGCCCTTGCCTGCTCAATGATCATCTCTACCAGTTTCTCTGTCGCTAACTGTTTTAAAATTTCACTGTTGAGTTTGGGTGGCAGTTTTTTTTTCATAATTGCTACATTTTACTTTCCCGTATCACACTTGTCAATACCCACCACCTGAATCCTTAGAGACCTCCACAAAAAGAATGATCCAACAGCTATGTGGGTTTAGCGAAAATTTCCACGAACCATTTTTGAAGATTGGGGAGGCGATTAATCTGGGTTTCAATTTCTGCCATAGCTAATTTGTTGAGTGTAACTCCTGTTGAGTAAATTGTTTCTACCAATGTCACTACTGGATTTTTACCCTTAAATGTGAGACTTTTTGCAAAATTTACTACAGTCTCAACAGTATCAAGTAAACTACCATTCCAATGCTTTTCTAACCAACCAAAACAACGTTCTATCGGGTTATATTTACTATGATATGGCGGATAATAAGCCAGTTGTAACGTCAGTTGAGATGATGTAGCAAAATCTATAATCCGTTTCATATACTGAGTCCGACGAGAATTATTTTCTGGCCCATTATCCTGATTGATGACCAATTTTTGAATGTGACTAAAACGGTGTTTGACCGTTTGCCACCAATTTTTAAGTAAGTCAACTATACAATCAGCCGTTAATTTAGAAGTAACGAAGAATAAAAATAACTCGTTGTACTCAGGCAGAAAAATACCATAGGGAATCACTGTTGATTCAGTCGCAAAATCGTGATCGAGTGCAATAGTTGGTATCCGACTTTTACCACCTCGGTCAAATTCTCCAACTTTGACTGCTGCCTTGGCATCAATGGAGATTCGGAGAGTATTAGGGTCACGATCAGCTTCTGT
>NZ_JAUBVR010000039.1:0-62380 GCF_036705955.1 Microcoleus sp. A6-C6
TCATGTCTAACTCTGGTTGAATAATCGATCACTCCCGATCACCAAAAAGCGATCAATTATTCAGCAAGCCCTAATTATTTTTGTAATTCAAGTCTACTGTTTCAAATTCTTTTTTGCCTGATTCCCATGCTGTTTAAATGCGATTATCGTCAATCAACTATGAAATACGATAAGATATCAGCATTTGCGGGCTTTGACAAGAGACTGCAAATTTATTAAATTGCGCCGATTATCTTCGTGTTAGGGGGTATCGCCCCTCGCCGGATAGTCGATCGCGCGCCAGATCGTAATTTTAGCCTTAAAATTAAGTCTTGAGAGTCGATCGAACTCTCACGCCCCGCCAGCCCGATCGCAAGTTGTTTACTGATGTGAGGTTTAACATAATATGCGAGTTCTTCTAGTTTACCCCCTGTTCCCGAAAACATTTTGGTCTTACGAGAAAATCCTAGAATTAGTCGATCGCCAAGTGCTGCTTCCACCGCTGGGTTTGGTAACAGTAGCAGCTATTCTACCCCAAGAATGGGAATTTAAGTTAGTCGATCGTAACATCCGACAAATCACCGAAGCAGAATGGGAATGGGCAGAGCTCGTTATTCTGTCCGCAATGATTGTCCAAAAAGAAGACTTGCTAGACATCATCCGCGAAGCCAAACGGCGCGGTAAATCCGTAGCCTGCGGCGGCCCTTATCCAACCTCCGTACCCGAAGAACCCCAAGCAGCGGGCATCGATTACCTGATTCTCGACGAAGGCGAAATCACCCTACCCATGTTCGTCGAAGCAATCGGGCGCGGTGAAAAAAGTGGAATATATCGATCGGACGGCGTAAAACCCGATGTTACCACAACCCCGGTTCCCCGCTTCGACTTGCTCGAATTAGACTGCTACGATTCGATGTCAATTCAATTTTCGCGAGGTTGTCCCTTCCAGTGCGAATTCTGCGATATCATCGTCCTCTACGGTCGCAAACCCCGCACCAAAAACCCCGAACAATTAATCGCAGAACTAGACTGTCTCTACAACCTAGGTTGGCGGCGCGGCGTGTTCATGGTAGACGACAACTTTATCGGCAACAAACGCAATGTCAAACTGTTGCTAAAAGAGTTAGAAGTTTGGCAAATAGAACACAAATTCCCCTTCAACTTCAACACAGAAGCATCCATCGATTTAGCGGAAGACCAAGAATTGATGGATATGATGGTGAAGTGTCATTTCAATGCAGTATTTCTGGGAATTGAAACCCCCGACGAAGAAAGCCTGCAAATGACCAAGAAATTCCAAAACACCCGCAATTCTCTGATAGAATCCGTAGAATTAATTGCCAAATCCGGCTTGCGAGTCATGGCTGGATTCATCATCGGATTCGACGGCGAAAAAGCAGGTGCAGGCCAACGCATTGTCAACTTCGCCGAAGCAGCAGCAATTCCGAGTACAACCTTTGGAATGTTGCAAGCTTTGCCTCATACTGCATTGTCCCACAGACTAGCAAAAGAAGGCAGATTGCGCGACAAATCCGGCAACCTGAATCAGACTACATTGATGAACTTCATTCCCACGCGGCCACTAGAAGATATCGCCAGGGAATATGTCCAAGCATTTTCTGATGTGTACGATGCTGAGAAATACTTAGACCGCACCTACCGCCACTTCTTGATGTTGGGTGCACCTACAGCAGATATACCTTCAAGAATCCCCAGTTGGATCGACTTGCGAGCACTGCTAACTGTAGTTTGGCGACAAGGAGTCAAGCGTTCAACTCGGTGGAAGTTCTGGCATCATTTGTTCAGCATTATCAGACGCAATCCGGCGGTTTGGGATCACTATTTAACAGTGTGCGCTCACAACGAGCACTTCCTAGAATACCGTCAAATTGTGCGGGATGAAATCGAAGAACAATTAGCCGAGTTTTTAGCTGACGAAGCTCAACAAGCGCAGCAAAAAGCGCTGATAGCTTCTATTGCCGAAAAACAAGTGCAAGTAGTTTAAGATTCGATAATTAAACCGAATACCCAAATACCGACTTTTTCAAGAAATTAGGTATTTGGGTATTCTTTTTTGTTGGTAGGCTTACTGATAAAAAAATCACCTTATTCATCACCAAACCCGCTGAATTGGATAAGCATCAAAAGCTTCATCCCGACTAATCAAAACCAGCGAATGATTTATCGTCTGTGCTACTAAAATCCGATCAAAAGGGTCTCGGTGATGCAGAGAAAGACCCGTGTAAATCTCAGTATCTTCAAATGTAATTGGTAGAATTTGAGCGTTAATGTATTGCAATTCTTTGGGAATGTCTTCAAATGGTCTATTCAGTTGAAGTTTACCGACATTAATTTTAATCGAAATTTCCCAAAGGCTGGCAATACTAAAATACAAATTTGTTTTAGTATCAATCGCTTCTTTCGCTTTACTACCTAGATTGGAATCGCCAAGTAAGTACCACAGAAAAGCATGAGTATCTAAAAGGAATTCCATGTTACATATATTCCTTTAAATCTTCCAGCGGTTGATCGAAATCATCAGACATAACGATTTGACCAGCCCAACTACCATAACCATGAGGTTGTTCAAGTTGTTCTGGAGATGATTCAGTTTTTGCGTGTTTCTCAAGTAAATATTTTGCATAATGCAAAATCTCTTGTTTTAGAGATTCTGGCATCTTGACGACTGTTTGAAAAATCTGTAGATCGATAGTCATGGTTTATGTGAAAATTTTACTATGGGATATTCACTCATCATACTGTAATTTATGATATCATAGAATCCAAAACATATTGACTCGAATTGTATGACCACAATAACTACAATAACAACAGCATCCCAACTAGCAGATTACTATATTTGGTTTGCCAATGACGTAGGCTCCTACCTCAGCAACCACAAGCTACAAAAACTATTGTTTTATGCCCAAGCATGGTATCTAGCCTTTGAAGATAAACCACTTTTTGATGAAGATTTTGAAGCCTGGGTGCACGGGCCGACTATCCCGGCTTTATTTTACGAATACAAAGAAGAATTTGGGTTTAAGCCAATTCTCAAAGAAGTCGAAAAACCAGAGCTTCCAGAAGACGTACAAGAGTTTTTGGACGAGTTATCCGATGAGTATTTCTTTTGCGACGCCTATGAGTTGGAATTGATGGTGCGTCGCGAAGACCCTTGGATTAAAGCGAGAGGTAACTTGCCAAGAGATGAACCCTCTCATGCTATTATTTCTAAGGAATCAATGAAAAAATTTTACAAAACCCGTGTCATCGAAGAAACCTAAAAAGGCAGATATACGCCGCCAGCCATCCTTATCTAGTATCAAACGTCAAGATGTAAAAATACCGGAAGGAGTTAGTTTTTCTTTCAGATATTATCAGGATGACAAAGATAAATTTTCACTAGCTGGCCGAGATTCTAGATATCTAGCGTCTCTTTTGAGAAGGTTACGGGATTTATCACAATTGAACTCTCAAGAAATCATTAATAATCAGAGTAAAAGCCTGCGCTGTCATGGCATAGCATGGCAAGATACAACTGAGCCTAATGGTTTTGGGATTCCCAATGAAGCTATGCTAGTAAATATCCCCTACCAGTTTCAAATATCTGCTAATGAATACGGTAGGGTGCATGGATTTTTTAGTGAAAATATTTTTTATATTGTTTGGCTAGACCCAGACCACAATCTTTATAGTTGAAACGAGCGTAATTTTTTGAATTCAATCAATATCATATGATAAAAAAATTATTGAGCTAACTAACAGTAGTGTGCATTTGGGGAATTTGGAAGTCCTGCAAAAGTTCCGGTAGGGTGCGTCGCCATCAAAAATCTCAAAAAAAATCGTACCTTCTGATAGCGACGCACCACACAATACTAAGGTGCGTCGCCTCACAAATCCCCCATTATTATCAATAATTTGACAGCAATGCACCATACAAGATAGCTGCAATTGCAGTCAGAATGTATTGGTGCGAAGGGCTATCGATCTTTCTTAAAGCTTAATTTTTATATCCTGTATTGCAGTATGGATGAGTTATCTGCCCATTATCTAAAGTTGCCAATCCACCCTCTTCTTTCCGCTGTATGTGATCGATAGAAATTGAGTTTCTGTGAATTAATCCGTTGCATATTTTACAGCGTGGTACACTCAGTAATGATTCTTTTATAAAAATCTCACTTTTTTTATTTGTATTGAATTCTTTTGTAGATGAAGTAATTAACTTCTCTTCATTACGAATATTTAAATACTTAAAACCATCGCTAGATATAATCTGTTTTAGCGTGTCATCAATAGTTTTTCCAGCTTTTAAATGAATCATAACTTGCTCAAAAAAAATCGATATGTGTTTGTAGCTTTTCTGAACATCCCTATACTTTTCATAAATCTGTTTAATTAAGTAATCGTATTTTTGAAGAAACTCTTCAAATTTTTCTCTAACTTCAATGAAGTTATTTAACTTTTTTCTTTCATCTAGTTTCATAACAAAATCAACAACAGCAAAGAAAGAGACTGTTCTGTGTTGTCCATTTTGTGAATAGAAATATAGAATGGGATGTAGCCCCAAAGAGGATTTATGATTGCTATTTAATCTATATGCAACTTTTCTCACCTTTTTTAAAATTTTTATTGTTGTTTTACCTGTGAGATCATCATTAACTTCCTTATTGTTAAAATCCTTATTGTTAAAATCTATTTTGTTAACAATATTTACAAAGTCTAAAATTAATGGTAAAGTTTGAGCGGAATACAATTTCCCGCCCACAGGTAGATCTAGAGTTTTTATTGGAGTCTCCAACTTCGGTTCAAAAAGTATCTCATTAATTTCTTTAGCTATTTCTTGAATTTGATCCTGTATTTCCTTTGAAAATCTCGACCAATATTTATGACCTTTGCCGCTTCTTATTATTGCGCGTGCTGCGATGCTATTAGGTTTCTTTCTGGATTCAAGAAGTTTGAGTTCGGTTTTATCAATGGGGGCAGCTTGCTGATTAATTTTGAAAAATGAATTTTCTGCTTTACTTGCATCACCTTCAACCCATTGAAGCTGAATTGCTACACTTGCTAAATTTAGTGCGGATTTTACAATTTCTGGTTTAACTTTATCAGGAGGTGTGAGAGCTAATCTAAAATCCTCGTATGCTCCAACACTTTTGTTAATCAGTTTGCGTGTTTCTTCAGCAATATTTAATTGTTCATCAGGAATTACACCGTCATAAAATAGTTTTGAGATTTCTCCATCACCGTAATCATTGTTAACCCAAGCAGACAATGCACTCAATCTATGACTCCCATCAATTACGAATAAGTATCCACCTGTACTTCGCCACAAAATGATTGCGGGAATCAAATCACCTTCGATAAAACTTTTGATTAATTCGCAAATTCTTTGGCTATCCCATTCATTGGTTTCTCTTTGGAAATCTGGTTTTCTGACAGCGAGGAAGAAAAATGAATCTTTTTTGATGTCTTCAATAGTAATTTTTTCTTTTTTCGTACCTGAAATTTTACTTTCTTCTACTTCAAAATCTTCTCGTTGAATCAAAGCATCTAAATTAACTTTAGCCATGATGTTTTTATATATATTTGGATTGATGAGCTATCCGTCAAACACTGAGTAAGTAAAAAGCTGTGTAATTTCGCTCAAGGGATGCGCTTACACGAAGGGACACATTTGGCGGTAGAAGTAACTCAGAACTTGGATTTTTTTTAACCACCCTGAAAGGATCATACATCTTTATGAACAGGAGTTACGCACTCAGAATAAAGAAACCGGGTTTTTGCCTAATTTGGGGGCTACAGTGCGTCTTCTAAGTAAAAACCCGGTTTATATGCCTCATGCGTAAGTCCGATTAAACCTTTTTAAACAACCGCCGCAACCTTATCTACAGGCTTTACTTGAGTGAGAAATTCGTGCAGTTTCTCACCTTCAATTACCTCAGTTTCCAACAGTTTCGAGGTAATTGTTTCCAACAATTCCCGATTAGCTTTCAGAATATCCAAGGCTTGTTGGTGCGCTGTTTCGACAATTTCTTTGACTTCTTGATCGATCGCCTCAGCAGTTTGGGCACTGACAGCGCGGCGGGCATTTCCCATACCATCGCCGAGGAAAGATTGTTGAGAGCGATCGTAAGCTAGAGGCCCCAAAACCTTACTCATACCGTAAGTTGTGACCATTCTCTCGGCTAAATCCGTCGCCTTTTGCAAGTCGTTAGAAGCGCCGGTGGTGATGCTACCGAAGACAACCTCTTCCGCCGATCGCCCACCCAACAGTGTAGCAATCTGACCGCGCAACTCCGACTCATCCAACAAGAAACGGTCTTCCGTCGGTAACTGTAACGTGTAACCCAATGCAGCCATACCGCGCGGCACGATCGAGATTTTCGCAACTTCGCCACCGCCCGTCATCAAAGCCCCAACCATCGCGTGCCCGACTTCGTGGTAAGCCACAATCTTTTTCTCTTTTTCGTTGAGCACCCGGCTCTTCTTTTCCAAGCCAGCCACAACGCGCTCAAACGCCTCTAAAAAGTCTTCCTGTGCCACAGCGAGGCGCTTGTTACGCGCCGCTAGCAAGGCAGCTTCATTGACCAAATTTGCCAAATCTGCGCCCGAAAAACCGGGGGTGCGAGTGGCGATCGCCTTCAAATCAATATCCGGGCCCAACTTCACTGTTTGAGAGTGAATGTTCAAAATAGCTTCGCGGCCAGACAAATCCGGGCGATCGACCAAAACTTGGCGATCGAAACGACCAGGGCGCAACAAAGCAGCATCCAAACTTTCCGGGCGGTTAGTTGCAGCCAGCACAATTACCGTAGTATTGCCCGCAGCAAAACCGTCCATTTCAGTTAACAATTGATTCAGAGTTTGTTCGCGTTCGTCATTACCGCCGTACATACCGCCGGTGCTGCGAGATTTGCCGATCGCATCCAACTCATCAATGAAAATAATACAAGGAGCCTGTTTTTTCGCCTGCTCGAATAAATCTCTAACTCTGGCAGAACCTACACCGACAAACAGTTCCACAAACTCCGAACCGGAGATGCTAAAAAACGGTACGCCCGCTTCACCAGCCACCGCCTTTGCTAACAGAGTTTTCCCAGTTCCCGGAGGCCCGACTAACAGCACGCCCTTCGGAATTCGCGCGCCAATTGCCGTAAATTTGTCGGGAGTTTTCAGGAATTCCACAACTTCGACTAATTCAGTTTTAGCCTCTTCTACTCCTGCTACGTCAGCAAAAGTAATCTTCGCTGATTCGCCTTCGACGTAGACCTTAGCCTTACTTTTGCCGATCGACAGCGCACCCTGCGGCCCGCCACCCTGCCTGTTCATGAAAAATTGAAATATTGCCACAAAAATCAGCGGCGGAATCACCCAGCTCAAAACACTGCCAATCCAGCCATTTTTGGAAGGGGGAGTTGCCGCAAATTCAACGCCTTTTTCTTGCAAAAGTTTAGGCAGATCCAGGTCAAAAATTGGCGTAGTTGACAGCACTTGACCGGGTGTGTCGCCTTCGCCTTTGAGTTGGTAGCGAATTTCATTTTGCCCTACCGAAGCTCTCACCACATCTTGTTCTTGAACCTGATGCACGAACAAGCTGTAAGGTACTTGCGGAATTTGTGGCCCGAATAAATTGGGCAAAAAGATGTTTGCTAGCACAAACAAACTTGATAGCAATAACAAGACATTGCTAATTAGCCGAAAACGAGGGGGTTGGGGCTGGTCTTTAATTGCCATTGATAACTGTCGTCCTTTAATTTAAACCAGTTTTATTCATCTATTTTGTCATTAAATACGCACGCGGTGTCAAGCGGATTTCCTCACTCGGTTAGTTCGGTTAACCGATTTTAAATTTGAGATTTTAGGTTTGAGACTAATATTTTAAATTAATTTTTAAGATTTTAGACTTGATATTTTTGAGGGTTGGCGATTGGTTGAGGAACTTTTTTCGCTCTTGTGAAAGTGGGTTTGATGAAAATCTGTCGATCGTTCCGAGAGTCCGACAGGGGTTGAAAACCCCTGTCTCATAGCTAAAGTCCTCTTTAAGAGGACTTTAGAAATTCGTCGTTTAAATTTAGTCTTAACTTTCAAAAATAGGTGTTGCTGATTTACGGTATGAAAGGCTAAATATGCAATTCATAAAAACCAGTGTCTACAAAGCTTCTGGATTTTGAAATTATTTATTTCATACCCTGATTTTCTCGTTGATTTTATTTAAGAAGAAGCTTTTTGCTGAAAATTCACAATCTGAAACTGTCTCGCTTGAGGCAGTTTCAGGAGAGGGGGGGTAGTTGAGCAATTACCAATTTTTTAATCTTTAATGGTTGAGCGCGGATCGATCGCAGGTTTGCGAGCCACTAAACGGATTTGATTTTGCTTCACCACTACTGTCACCAGCGGTAGGGAACGCTTAGCAGGGCCTTTAATAACTCGACCTTGAGCGTCGAACTGAGAACCATGACAGGGACATTCAAAGCGCGATCGCTCTGTTTTCCACTCCACAGTACACCCTAAATGCGTACACACAGGATTAATACCATATTCCGCAATCTTCGGCCCCTCATTAATCACCAAATAAGCAACTTTTGGCAATCCTTTCACCAGTACAGGAATCCCCGCTTTTGCGTTAGGAAGGAATGCAGAAACCTCAATAGGTTTTTCCTCACTATCTTCTGCCCTTACTCCCGGCAGATAATTTTCACACTGGGAATTGTAGGGAAATGCAGAACAAAGGTTTTCTAAGTCAACTTTTTCTTCGCTTTGTCCCGCTGTGGGAAAAAGTAACCCAATAGCAAGGCTTCCCGCTGTCCCAGTCACCATATATTGCAAGAATTGTCGCCGATTTCTGACCATAGTGTGAGCCTTCTGCCTTGGCTGTGAATAAGTCAAACTTCTTAAGGCTTTTTTACCTTAATTTGTGTAATCATAGCAATCTGCTAACCATCAGTGCTATACATTTTAGACATTGAGAGCCAGGTAATTTTTCTGGCTCTTCTAGAGTAGTTATGACAAATTAATAACAAAAAAGAGTTAGTAAGCAAAGTAATTTTAAAATTTAATTAACTAAAGTTCTTTTATGAAGCTTGACTTAAGGGGTATTTTATGGTATTAATATTTTAATTTTGAACTATAAAAACAAATTTTTAAGAAAATGCCATCTAACTCACTGCTTCATTTTATGGCGTTGCTTAATCAGGGTATGAAATAAATAATTTTAAAATCCAGAAGCTTTGTAGATGCTGGTTTTTATGAATTACATATTTAGCCTTTCATACCGTAAATCAGCAACGCCAAATACATTAAAAATGCGAGGGCTGGCTCGCAATCAGCTTACAGAGGGTGTAAAAAACTGTCCGAAGCATTGAGAATCAACTGTCGGATTTAACCGAATCCGAGCTATGAGACAGGAGTTTAAGCCCCTACCAAACTAACAAACTACGGGTTGAATTTCCTTTAATTATCGAAGATAAAACCATTATTTTCAACCTTCCAATTGTCCGATCGCCCTTATTCAGCGCCATCCCTTGTCCGACTTTGCAATCAGCAACTAACCGCCTGACACATTCTTAGCAAACTCTTCGCGTCCAGACACCAAATTAGCTGGAACGCCGTTAGGGTAATTTTGCGCGATTAAAGCTTGCAACTTTTGAACTCGATTTTCAGGATTCGGGTGAGAGCTCAAAAACTCCGGCGGCGCTTCGCCATTCCTAGCAGCACCGAGAATTTGCATCACCTCAACAATACCTTTAGGATCGTAACCCGCCTCCGTCATAAACCGAAAACCGAGCCGATCGCTCTCAAGTTCATCTGCTCTACCGTAGCGCAAACCCACAACTTGATTGACAGCTTGAGCAATTAATGCAGCCTGTTGTCCGTTACCGCGATCGTCGCTAGCAGCCACTCCAACCGCCGTCACCAAAGACCTGCCAAGTTGCTGTTTTGCAAGGTGTTCCGCAGCGTGTCGTCCCACAACGTGACCGCTCTCGTGCCCCAGTACAGCGGCCAATTGAGCCTCAGAATTCAAGCGCCGCAGCAGTCCGGCGGTAATAAAAACTTGTCCCCCTGGGAGAGCAAAAGCATTAACAGTTTTGGGGTCTCGCAGCAGGTGGAATTCAAACGGATAACCCGCTTTTTTCGCCTCCGAACCGTTGACAACTTTTTCTCCTACTCTCTCGACATACTGCTGAAGTGTTTGGCTAGGATAAAGCCCGCCGTATTGAGCCGCCATTTTGTCTCGCGCCTCCAATCCCAAAACTACCTCTTGGCGGGGAGAAAGCTGCACTCGCTGTTTCTCTCCAGTTACGGGATTTTGTACGTTACTGGTAAAATAGGTGATTGCCCCAAAAAATGCCATTAATAAGCCGATCCCGAATCGGAATAAAAATCTATTCACAGTCGTTTACCTAAAAAGTTTAGCCAGTACCCTACCAGACTAACAGCTATCTCCACATCTGTCTGAAGTATTAATAATGGAAAGTTGTTAGAGATTTTTTGGGATAATTTGCGAACCAGGCTTTTTTTTGAACGAACCGCGAAGACGCAGTACGCGAAGCGGCGCGTAAGCGTTAGGACACTAAGAAAGAGAAGAAGAGAAGAAGAGAAGAACGTTATAGTTGTGAATGGTTCGTTAATAGTTACTTAATGGTTATTAGTTCAGCATCGTTTGAAGATAATCTAGCTCTTTTTTTCCTTCTTCCTTCTTCCTTCTTCCTTCTTCCTTCTTCCTTCTTCCTTCGCACGCAATATGTTTCAGACTACCCGCCGCCGCCTTGCTATTTGGTACACTGCTGTTACTGCTGTGTTGTTACTTGTATTTGCGACTGGTTTCTATTTCTACGTTCGCAATACTTTGATCGATCGCATTGACGACACTCTTAATCACGTGGTGGAAATAGTTGAGCGCACTCTCGTGATCGAACCGCTAACTTCCCCGACTGCGGGAAATAAAACTAAGTCGCAAGTGAACATTCAAGCTAGTTTTCGAGATAGCAGTGATGCTGTGGAAGATGACCACATTGATTTAGAATGGTTCAGTCCTACGGGGGAATTGCTGTGGTCTACTTTGTCGGAACCGCTGAATATTCCGATTAACGCTAAGCGCACTGGCGAAACCGTTTGGGTAATTAACAATAAGTTGCAGTCCGATCAAAACAATTCTCTCAGACAAGTGACGCAGCGTGTGGAAATCGGTCGCCAAGTTTTGGGATATTTGCGAGTCAGTCATCCTTGGTTTGAAGTGACAAAACCGATTCGACAATTAATTCTCGATTTGATTTTGGGGGCTGGTTTAACTCTAATTTGTGTGGCGGCTATTGGTTGGCTGTTGTCGGGATTGGCGATCGCACCTGTCCGAGAATCCTACAGTCGTCTTAAACAGTTTACCGCCGATGCTTCCCACGAACTCAGAAATCCGATCGCCACTATTCAACTTAACGTCCAAGTCGCTTTGGCGGAACCGGATATCGAACCGCAGCAACACCAACAGCTACAGGTTATCGAACGCCTGACGCGCCGTTTGGGGCGGTTGGTTGACGATTTGCTGTTTTTGGCCAGACAAGACAGCGGAATCGTGCAGCAGCAGTGGGTTGATGTACCTCTGGATGCTTTGTTGATGGAGGTAATTGAAGAACAACTGGCGATCGCCCTTACCCAAAATCTCTCTCTTTGTTTGGAAATAGTCGATCGACCAAACGCTGATGATAACTTTACCGTCTTGGGCGACTGGGATCAACTAGCGCGACTGTTTACCAATCTTGTCAGCAACGCCGTGCAGTACACACCATCGGGTGGCGAAATTCAAGTACAATTGCAGCTTGCAGCTAAAAACAAAAGAAATGCGTCCGCGCTCAATTCTGGACTGCAAATCAAAGTCACAGACACCGGCATGGGGATTTCCCCGGAAGCATTACCGCATTTGTTCGATCGATTTTACCGCGCCGATCCCGCCCGCACCCACCGCAGCGCCGCCGGTTCCGGTTTAGGATTAGCTATCTCCAAAGCCATTGTCGAAAATCATCGCGGCCAAATCCGCATTGACAGCCAAGTCGATCGAGGAACCGTTGTTACCGTCACCATCCCCGCCCACAAATCAGCAGAAATTCGCCTCTAAATCTCTCTCTTCCCCTCTTCCTCTGCGTGCTCTGCGGTACATCCAAAAAATCTATCCCTCAAACCCTTATTCTTTCTACCTCACGCCCAAACCCAGCTATTAAAATTCATTTCCGGTATAGATTACCATGCTATTTGTTAGAAAATCTCGATCGAACTTGTGAGGAGTTATTTATGTTTCGCCACCATCCACCGTTCAAAAAAATCAGCTTGTTAGCCGCCACCTGCGGGGGTTTACTCGTCAGTCTCGCGACACTTTCCCAAGCAGGCGGCCCCCCGCCCCAACAAGGAAAACCCGTTTCCCAACCCGCTGCTACTCCCGCAGGAAAGCCCGTCAGCGAACCGATGCCTACTGTAAGTCCCAGCCCCAACGAGATGCCCTCAAAACCGACAACAGACGCGCCTCCGCGCTTCCCGCTGCCCGGTGCGCGAGTTACGCCCGTAGAAGGCACGGTAGTAATTAAACTGGTGAATACTACTAATGCCCTCATCAATTATCAAATCGTAGGCGTTACCCCACCGCGCACTCTGGGCGAACAATCGGAAATTGTGCTCAAAAACATCAAAGTGCCAATCACCCTCACTTACCAGCGTCCAGACGGCGGATTGCTACTGGTTCGCCCGCAAGCCACGGCGATGCCGGGAATGTTGCAGGTGAGTTTTGGCGCAACAACTGATTTGGGCGCTGATACAAAATCGCTGGAAATTCAAGAAGATGGGAGAGTATTTTTGAATTAGTCATTAGTCATTGGTCATTAGTCATTGGTCATTGGTCATTGGTCATTGGTCATTGGTTATTAGTCATTGGTTATTACTCTTAACGATATCCAATGTCTAATGTTTAATGTCTAATTCCCTACCGGATGAAATAGAGAAATAGAGGACACGGCAGTGCCGTTTCCCTACCGATGAAATTAACTGGTTCCCAGATAGAGCCTGGGAACCAATTCCCAATTCCCAATTCCCAATTCCCAATTCCCAATTCCCAATTCCCAATTCTCAAGAATCTTCCTGATTAAAAGGCAAATCCTGATTAACTAAATCAATTTCCTCCTGTTCCCTTTCATTGATTTGACCAATATAAGACTTCAGAATTTGCGCGAGACGGTTGTTGTAAAATCTGTGCAAACTGTAGTTAGGCATCGCTGGAAAACCGCGCCGTTTTTTGTGCCGCCCGCCCGCACCCGGATCGAAGGTTTGGATGCCGCGATCGATCGCCCATTCGATCGGTGTATAGTAACAAGCATCGAAGTGTAAGCAGTCAATTTCCTGCAAACTGCCCCAATAACGCCCGTAAAGTCGATCGCCCTTATACAAACAAAAAGACATACCCACAGGCTGTCTGTCATCTTCCTTATCGTAGGCGGCGACAAACAAAACGCGATCGCGATAATTGTGTTGCAACTGTTCAAAAAATTGCTTAGTCAGATACTTGCTACCCCACCAACCAAATTTATCGCAAGTATTCTCATAAAAAGCATACATTTGACCAAACATGGCTTGGGGAATTTCATCACCCGTCAGCGTTTTTAGCAACAAACCAGCTTTATCAACAGCCTTGCGTTCGCGTTTGATATTGCGGCGCTGGTTAGCATTAAAAGCGCCTAAATAACCGTCAAAATTTTGATAGCCTTGATTTTGCCAAATATAGCTATGGTGCATCCAAGTGCTGAAACCGTGGCGTTCCATTCTTTCGCGCCATGCTGGATCGACATACAGGAAATTGCAACCGGAGATATTGTGGCGATCGCAAAAATGGTCGATCGCGCTTACCATTATTCCTGTTAACTCATCCTCATCTTCCCCCGGCGCAATCAAAAACCGATAGCCTTCAGCGGGAGTAAACGGTGTCATTCCCATCAATTTCGGATAGTATTGTACACCCAAACGCTGAGCTAAATCGGCCCACTGATTATCGAATACAAATTCCCCGTAGCTGTGGCTTTTGACATAAAGCGGCGCACAAGCAATCAACTGTTTGTCTCGCCAGACTGTCAAGTGATGTGGTAGCCAACCGTTTTTACCTGTCGCGCTACCGGAGATTTCGAGATTGTTTAGCCAATCCCATTCCATAAAAGGAGTTTTTAGGGGCATCGCCAAGGCATCCCACGACGCTTGCGGGATTTCGCCTATTTTGCTAATCCAGGCTACAGAATATTGTTGAGTTTTTGGCTGTTGCAGCATAGGGAGATTTGTGCGTAGAGCGATCGAACTTCATTTAAGTTAATACAATCTCTCCTGCTTGTGTAATTATTGGCCACAGGCAAGATGCCTGTGCCACTTCTGTTGTGGGGTGGGCTTCTAGCCCGCCACAGGCAAGATGCCTGTGCCACACAAGATGTGGGGTGGGCTTCTAGCCCGCCCCAACTCTATAATGCAAAAACACCTCTTGTCCCACCTGTTTAACCGCCAAAAGCTCTAATTTCGGAGCCACATCCGCCAAAAAACCCTTTCCCTCAACCGGATTTGGCGCATCCACTCCGCCCAAAATTAACGGGCACACCGTCAGCCAAAGTTCGTCAACCAAGCCCGCAGCGAGCACAGACGCTACCAGTTTCCCTCCGCCCAGAATCGCCAAGCGTTTGATACCCAAGCTGGCTAGCTGTTGAAACGCATCAATCCAATCAATTTCTCCATCCGTTGTTTTAGCATGGATAGTGCGATCGAACATCGAAGGAAGAAGGAAGAAGGAAGAAGGAAGAAGGAAAGAGGAAGAAGGAATAAGCGAATTACTTGGAGTTTGACTCTCCCCCTCTCCCCCTCTCCCCCTCTCCCCCTCTTCCCCTTCCGCAGTCAGCAGCCAGCGAGGCACCGGTTGCTGGAAAAATCGCAAGTTTGGGTCAAATTGGTGCGATCGCGAACACACGATTTGCACGGGTTGTGGCGGCTTTCCTGCGAGTTCCCGCTGTTTGAGCAAATCGGGCGAAATCACTCGCATCGTTGTTCCATAAGCCTGTAAAGTGCCGTTGCCGAACAAAACGGCATCGTTTGCTGCTACTTGTTGTTCGAGGTGGGCTTTGTCGTTGGCTGAACCGAATCTCGCGGGCGATCGCACTTTATCTGCAATCTTACCATCGGCACTGATCGCGAGTATGACTGTGGCGTAAGGTCGATCGATCTTATCTGTCATTAATTTATGGAACTTTCGCACAACATCATAACGGAAAAAGAGGACAGGGCAGTGCCGTTTCCCTACCCCAAAAAGTTGTAGGGTAGCGGGGCGTAAGCCATCCCCTTTCCCATCCTCTGGCAGTTAGGGAAAATTGACACAATTTGATATTTCTGCTATAATTATCTGGAACAAATCGCAATTAAAGCTCAACTATAAACGTATGGAAGCTGTAATTGAAAGCATTGTAGATAAGCTGCGTTATTTAGCTAAACCGCAGCTAGAAGTAGTTCTGAATTTTGTAAATTTCCTAACTTGGCAGTCAGCGCCCGGTCAGTCATCAAAGGTAAGTGATTCTGATGCAGAAATTAGCGATCGCGATTTTGAGATACTTTTAGATGAATTGGCTGATGATTTTCTTCAAAGTCTGGGAAATAATGTGCCAGTGCTATCAGATTTTGCCATAAGTCGTGAAGGTATCTATGAGGAGCATTCTTAGCAATGTTATGCCTTGTAGATACGAATATTCTGCTGCGGTTTTGCGATCGCTCTCATCCTTTATATCCTGTAATCCGCAATGCTGTAAAAAAATTGCGACAGGATGGATATAAACTGCAAGTAGCCTCACAAAACTGCGTTGAATTTTGGAACGTTGTTACTCGCCCGATCGAGAAAAATGGCTTTGGGTTGACTCCTGCTGATGCGGAGCTCAAGTTACGGCGGATCGAGCGTCTTTTTCCTTTGTTTCCCGACTCGCATTTAATTTAATCCGAATGGCGCAGGTTAGTTGTTACCTACAGAGTTTCGGGAGTTCAGGTGCATGATGCTCGTCTTGTGGCTATTATGAAAGCAAACGGTGCAGCACATATTTTGACGCTAAATGTTAAGGATTTTACTCGCTACGCCAATGAAGGAATTCTGCCGATCGATCCGAATACTATTTCTGAACAATAAAACTCGATCGCAGTGCCCCAGAAACCGGGTTTTTACCGAAATACTTCCCTACAACCCACAGATTCGGGCAAAAACCCGGTTTCTTTGGTTGAAACCGCCGGGATTTATTTTTTAAGGTAAATAACCTCACGTAAATAATACGATATTTTCTAATTGTGCCAGTATCTCTGGATTGACTTCACCAATTTTATTTCGCAATCTTGTTTTATCCAAAACTCGTAGTTGATGGCACAATGCAACAGAATCTTGAGTCAATCCTCCTTCACCACCGGGAATCAAAATGCAGGAAGGAAGAGATGCGCGGCGCAGATTAGTTGTGAGAGGAATACTGATAACAGTAGTCGTGTACCTCGAAATAGTATCGTTCTGAAAAACAATTGTGGGACGTACACCAGCCTGTTCAGAACCTTGTGTCGGATCGAAGTTGGCAATCCAGATTTCACCTCGTCTGGTTGTCATGCCAAATCCTCATGTTTGAGGAGTTCTGCATATTCGCTGATTCCAAGTTCTGCAAGTTGTCGGTCTTCTTCGGCAAATTCGCTGTAGAGTGCAGCTAAGTTGGTTTCATCGATCGCAGGAATAGTCACTAATTTGGCACGGAATTTCAGAAAGGCAATAAATTCAAATACTTGTTGGAGTTGTTCTCGATCGAGCTTTTCTAAGTCTTGTTGGATTAACTCTTTCATGACAGTCATTTTTGTTGTCAAGTTTTCTGTATTATAGCCCGATCGCACAAATCCCCAAAAGTCGATCGCGGTGTCCCAGAAACCGGGTTTTTTCCGAAATACTTGCCTACCACCCACAGATTCGGGTAAAAACCCGGTTTCTTTGCTGGGTGGCGAGGCCCCAGAAACCGGGTTTTTTCCGAAATACTTGCCTACAACTCACAGATTCGGGCAAAAACCCGGTTTCTTTGCTGGGTGGCGACGGCCCAGAAACCGGGTTTTTTACGAAGATAGTTGATTTTAGTCTAGAAATTTGGTAAAAACCCGGTTTCTTTGTCGGAGTCTGTAAGCCCTGAAAAGCTCTAATCCCAAAGAAGAGACGGCGGTTGAAACCGCGTCTACACAGACAAAACCCAGATGGTGCGTGGGTTGAAGATGATTTTTCTTAGTCCGCGGAGGTGGACTTCCTTTGTGTAGCCGCGGTTTCAACCGCCCGGTTCTAATGATATCAACCCTCAAATCAATTTCCCAACAACTCCTGAAACCGAACATCGCCGCGAATCCCATCAAAATCGGTATCAGTTTTTGCCAACTCTCGACATCTTTCCGGTTCCAATTCAATCGCGCGCTGCAAATTTGCCAGCGCTAACTCAACCTGATTCTGCAAGGCAAAAAAGCAAGCTTTATTATAATAAGCACCTGTACAATTTGGATGGATTTCTAAAACTTTATCCCAATTAGCCATTGCCTCCTCATAACGACCTAATTTTAGTAAAGCGTAAGCTTGATTATCCAATATGTCAGCATCATCAGGCTGCAATTCTAAAGCGCGATCGTAGCTGGATATTGCCTCATCTGCGCGTCCGAATCTTCCCAGGGCAATGCCGCGCCAATCCCATAAATAGGCTTGATTTGGTTCGATTTCAATCGCTAAATTGAGACAAGAAATAGCTTGCTCGTAACGTTCTAAATCGAATAGCGCCTCGGCTTTTTGCGACCAAAAATCACAGTCATCGGGCTGAATATTAAAGGCCAAATCCCAGCTTTCTCGCGCCGCTTCTTGACTGTCGCACTTCATCCGTGCAAAGCCTAGACAAAACCAAAAATCGCGGTCTTTCCGGGCTATTTCTCTTGCTTGGTCGAGACTGACAACAGCTTCTGCATAGCGCTCCAACTCATACAAAACCTTACCTTGTTCCCACCAAACAATCAGCGCATCCGGCCTTATTTCTGTAACTTCAGCTAATTTTGCTAGGGCGGCTTTATATTGTCCTTGTTTTGCCAGCCTCAAACCACTGTAAAACAAATTAACGGAATGATTTAGCCCAGCATCATCGCCCAAATCCCCCATTCCCTCCAAACGCAGGAAATGCACCCGGCCCGAATCATCGCCCGCTACAACTGTCACTCCATCAGGCGCAAAAGCACAGCCGTTAAACGGACCATCTCCGGTGAAACTAGCAACCTCTGTAGCTATGAGCAAATCCCAGACTTTCAGGGTATTATCGTTTGAAGCGGAAATCGCGGTTTTTCCGTCGGGTGCGATCGCCACTGCTTTTACCGAGTTACGATGACCGGTGAGAGTTTTTAGTTCCCAGCCTGTCTCGATGTCCCAGATTTTCAGGGTACGATCCTCTGAAGCGGAAATCACTGTTTTGCCATCGGGTGCGATCGCCACTGCATTTACTCCGCCGTAACTATGACCCGTGAGAGTTTTCAGTTCTGAGCCTGTCTCGGTGTCCCAGATTTTCAGGGTACGATCCTCTGAAGCGGAAATCGCGGTTTTGCCGTCGGGTGCGATCGCCACTGCATTTACCTTGGAACTATGACCCGTGAGAGTTTTCAGTGCCCGGCCTGTTTCGGTATCCCAGATTTTCAGGGTTTTATCATTGGCATTGAACAATGATCCTGAAGCGGAAATTGCGGTTTTTCCGTCTGGTGCGATCGCCACTGCTTTTACCCAGCCAGTATGACCGGTGAGAGTTTTCAGTTCCCAGCCTGTCTCGGTGTCCCAGATTTTCAGGGTTTCATCCTCTGAAGCGGAAATCGCGGTTTTTCCGTCTGGTGCGATCGCCACTGCATTTACCGAGTCACTATGACCGATGAGAGTTTTCAGTTCTGAACCTGTCTCGGTGTCCCAGATTTTCAGCGTTTTATCATCTGAAGCGGAAATCGCGGTTTTTCCGTCGGATGCGATCGCCACTGCATTTACCCTAGAACTATGACTGGTGAGAGTTTTCAGTTCTGAACCTGTCTGGGTGTCCCAGATTTTCAGCGTTTTATCATCTGAAGCAGAAATCGCGGTTTTGCCGTCTGGTGCGATCGCCACTGCCCATACCGACTCACTATGACCCGTGAGAGTTTTCAGTTCCCGGCCTGTCTCGGTGTCCCAGATTTTCAGGGTATTATCCCATGAAGCGGAAATCGCGGTTTTGCCGTCGGGTGCGATCGCCACTGCAAATACCAAGGAACTATGACCTGTGAGAGTTTTCAGTTCCCGACCTGTCTCGGTGTCCCAGATTTTTAGGGTATTATCCGATGAAGCGGAAATCGCTATTTTTCCATCCGGTGTGATCGCCACTGCATATACACAGTCACTATGACCCGTGAGAGTTTTCAGTTCCCGGCCTGTCTCGGTGTCCCAGATTTTCAGGGTTTCATCCCATGAAGCGGAAATCGCTGTTTTTCCATCCGGTGCGATCGCCACTGCATATACCCAATAACTATGACCCGTGAGAGTTTTCAGTTCCCAGCCTGTCTCGGTGTCCCAGATTTTTAGAGTATTATCCGATGAAGCGGAAATCGCTGTTTTTCCATCCGGTGCGATCGCCACTGCATTTACCGATTCACTATGACCCGTGATAGTTTTCAGTTCTGAACCTGTCTGGGTGTCCCAGATTTTCAGGGTGTGATCTCTGGATGCGGAAATAGCTGTTTTGCCGTCGTGTGCGATCGCCACTGCATTTACCCTGGAACTATGACCGGTGAGTGTTCGCAAACATCCTTCACCAGGCTGCTCTAAATTAGCTTTCAAAGGCCGTAACCAAGGACGATCTTTCCACTCCTTTGCTTGTCCCAGCATCCCCTGAATCCAAGGCATTTCAAAATCCAACAACCTCCCCAATAACTGCCCTGCAATCTGCGTTTTATCCTTCTCCAAAAGGTGCGCCGACTTGCGAATTGCCCCTTGAATCAATCTCAGAGTTTGACTTTGCTCCCCCGACAACAACACATCTGAAATTCTCGCCAAATCGTAATCATCAATTAGCGATTGTACCCCCAAAAAATCCAGTTTCATCTCAATAAAACCGAAATCCGTCAACCAAGCGCAATAACGGTCAACTTTCCCCCGTTTCGCAAATCTCTTCGGTTGGTATTTCAACAACAAATCTCGATCTTCCTGACACTGCTGCGTCAACCACAAACCTAAATCGCTCATAGTGGCGCTCCTCCTGTAGAGTTATCAATAATGTCATCGTTAATATCATCCAGTGTTATTCCCGCCGACTGCACAGTTTCATCCGCTTCGAGAAACTGCCGAAAACTGTTGTGATAGATAGTGTATCGAGTTTCCTTCCCTACTTTCTCCTGTCGCAAAAACGAATTCCATTTTCCGAGCACCTGCTGTACTTTCATCACATTTTGCTCGCCGGCAGATCTAGCCAACCAGCGACCAGAAACTGCTTCCTCTGCTTGCGACAGGAAATAGATAATCCTCACCTTCAATTCCAGCAGAGGATCGTCTTCCCTGCCCCTCATCTGTCCCCAGTGTTTTTGATAATATTCCTCCAAACCCGCTGGCAAATCATTTAAATTCACATCATTGTACGTGCCGCCTTCAATTTCATCCAGAATGTAGCGGAGATAGATAAATTTCTTTTCGCTTTTTTCAGCTACCGCCGTCACAAACTGTTCCCGCTGCAAATTTCTACCCTTAATCCAATCCTGAATTAACTGGCTTCTCTCCGTGCGTTTTTCCAGATAAACCTTGACATCTTCGAGACTTTCTGCACTGTATTTCATTAAATCAAAAACCGTCTTGTTAGCTGTCGGCATTGTCAGAAATTCCGGTCGCTTGGAAACAATAAAATAAACGTTATCCGGCAAATCATTAGGCAAATACGAAACATTGCTACCGCTAGTTTGAGCCTTCCAATCAACTTCATCCAGCGCATCGACAACAAAAATTATTTTTTTGTCCATGCTAGACTTAGCGCTAACTTCCTTCAGCAAATCGCCTAGAAAATTGTTATTTTTTACGGCATTTTCCGGCAGTCGCGGATACTTCTCTTTAAGACCAAAACCTTCAATCAACTGAGTGCAAGCATTTTCCAAAAAAGTTTCAGCGCTGATAATCCCGTCCGGTTGCGAGTTGAAATGAGTAACGCAGCGTCGCTTCAACATCACCACACAAGCAGCCATAATCGCGCTTTTCCCAACACCCGGTTCCGCCTCCAAAACAAAATAGCCTTTTTGCTTTGTCCTCAGAAACTCGTTAATTGCTTCAAACACAAATTTCCGACCAGTAAAGTCTTTAATTCTGTCCTGAATAATCGTCTCAGACTTAACAGGAATCGGCAAACCGGGTGCAGTAGGATCGATATATCTTTCCAGCAATGCCCGAATCTGCGCCAAATCGTCGCGGATGCCAATTTCCATCGCGCCCAATTTCGCCATCACTTGACAAATATGTTCGCGAGTCGCCACCGCCTCCAACTTGTCCAGAATCTCCCGATTTTGCAGCCCCAAATCCTTGAGATCCGCCAAAGCAATTTGGTGCAGATTCAACAGCATCGCCGCAAACTTTTCTCCTCCCTGCGCCGCATCTCGTTTCAGCACTTCGCGGTACGCCTTCGGAAATCTTTCGTAAAGTCTTTGCGCCACAAATTCCACGATTTCTGCATCAAAGGATTTCCCCTCACTGGCCGCGAATTCCCCGATGAATCTTGCCCAATCTTCCGGTGTCAATCCCGTAACCCGATCGAACTCCGCAGCATCCGCCGAAAAAATCAGAGTCAGTTGCTCTTCGGAAATATTTAAACTCCTTGACAAATCAGCCCCTTGTCTGTTAATATTCAGCCAATATTCAGGAGTTTTTTCGGCTAATTGATCTAAATCCCTGGCCGACGAATTTTTACTAAGGGCTAGTGCGGTAAACTCAGGTGACTTAGTAGCAATATTTTTCAAAATATAGCCGATCGCCTCACCAGCCGCCTTAATCAAATCGTGATTATCAAGAATATTCGGATTTTTTGCCAACTTTTCGACCATCCGATCTCCCAAATCGTTAGCCGCAATATTCCCCGCAATACTACCGGCAATAGTCGCTAAAATAGCAATGCCTCCAACGACGGGATTAGCCATCACACCCAATGCTGCTGTCACACCAGGAGTGGCGATCGCGCTAGCAATCATTGGCGCAACACCCATCACCGCACTGCATCCAAGAACCCTAACTTTAGTATTAGCTAAATCAACTAACGACATAATTTAAATATTCCCCGCACTTTGCAATAGTTTAGCGCGGCCAGATAATTAAATACAAGGTTAATTAATCTCACATCTTCCACCATTCTTAAGAACAGGCAAGATGCCTGTTCCACAATCATTTTTAGGAACAGGCAAGATGCGTGTTCCACAAAACTAAATTTTCTTGTGGGGCGGGCGTCTCGCCCGCCCAAAAATATAATCTGCCCGCCCCCGCAACCGACTGGCTGCCCCGCAACGGTTTGTAAAGTTTTTTTTCAACCCGATCGCACAGCTTGTATTTAACGGATAATGTCAGATCATTTATTTTTGTCCCCAGCGATCGCCCTCAAAACAACTTTACTTTTCTTTACAAACAGCAACGAAAACACGGCGCAGAAAACAATAATTTCGTTACAGACTTTAAATGCGACGCGCGATCGACTAAAGTAAAAAAAATGGCTTTATCCGTTTATTCATCGCAAAGGAAACAAAGCTCATGGTTCAACGCGGTTCGACAGTCCGGATTCTCCGCAAAGAATCCTACTGGTATCAAGAAGTGGGCACCGTTGCTACGGTAGACCAAAGCGGCATTAAATACCCAGTTATCGTTCGCTTTAACGCCGTAAATTATGCAGGCGTCAACACCAACAACTTCGCCCAAAGCGAAGTAGTCGAAGTTGCAGCCCCCAAAGCAAAAGCCAAAACAGCGACTCCAGCAGCTTCCGGCGGCAAGCAAACCACCATCGATCCGAAAACCCGCAAAACCGGCGGCGGCGGAGCCCCCAACCAGCCGAAAACTTCGGCAGACAGCAAACCAGGTGCCGAAGTGCCCGGCAGCGTCGAAGGTGCACCGAATCAAGGAACAGAACAGCGCTAATTGTGCCAGAACTGCCAGAAGTTGAAACTATTTGCCGGGGTTTGAATCAACTTACCCTCGATCGCGAAATTTTGGGCGGAGACGTGCTGTTAAATAGCTCGATCGCCCGCTCAATCTCTGCGACCGATTTTTTGACAAAACTCAAAGGAAAGTCGATCGCATCTTGGTACAGGCGTGGCAAATACCTTCTGGCAGAACTATCGCAAGGGAGAGGGGGAGACGGGGAGACCGGGAGAGGGGGAGAGGGGGAGAGTGGGGGAGGGACAGAATTCCTAACTCAAACTCCTAGTTCTTCCCTTGTGCCTTCTTCCTTCTCCCTTCTGCCTTCAAAAGCCGGCTGGTTGGGCGTGCACCTGCGTATGACCGGACAATTATTGTGGGTAAACGGCGACGAACCACTGCCAAAACACGCGCGAGTCCGCCTATTTTTTGCAGGAAACCAAGAACTGCGGTTTGTAGACCAACGCACCTTCGGTCAAATGTGGTACGTGCCCGCAGAAACCGAAGTTTCTAGCACAGTCACCGGCCTGAAACTCCTAGGCCCGGAACCATTTTCCGACGAATTTACCACAGAATATTTAGCCCGCAAGCTACACCGACGGGCGCGACCAATTAAAACAGCTTTGCTAGACCAGACACTGGTAGCGGGTTTGGGCAATATTTATGCAGATGAAACTTTGTTTTTGTCGGGAGTAATGCCGACAACTCTGTGCGCGGATTTGACAAGAGAGCAAATTGATCGCATCCATTCAGCTATCATTCAAGTTCTACAAAAGGCGATCGCCTCCGGTGGCACAACTTTCAGCAATTTTCTCAACGTCCAAGGTGTGAACGGCAACTACGGCGGCGTCGCTTGGGTGTACAATCGCGCTGGTCAACCCTGCCGCACTTGCTCTACAACCATTGAAAAGATAAAATTAGCAGGGCGATCGACTCATTACTGCCCCGCCTGTCAGAAATAAGCAGTTCGGCAACAGATTATGTAGCGGATTTAACGAATATACAAAATCCCAGCTTCCGACTCTTGAGTCTGCGGAGGCAGACTTCGTTTGACAAGGATCGGTTTCAACCGCCGACTCAATCAACCGCCGACTCTTCCCACTCTTGAGTCTGCGGAGGCAGACTTCGTTTGACAAGGATCGGTTTCAACCGCCGACTCAATCAACCGCCGACTTTTTTAACTGGTATTAAAGCCAAATCAGCATTAAAATTTGTATACTTTTACAAATTAAGAAGAGCAAGTCATGGCAATCAAAAAAGGTAGCATAGTCCGCGCAATTCGCGAAAAATTGGAAAACAGCCTAGAAGCCCAAGCCAGTGATCCGCGCTTTTCCTCCTATCTATTTGAAACAAAAGGCGAAGTGATGGATGTTCGCGGCGAGTACGCCTTCGTCAAATTCGGCAAAGTCCCCACCCCCAATATTTGGCTGCGCGTAGACCAACTCGAAGATTTTAACTAACTCACTGAAACAAAACATCAGTGTTCTTGATCTAAGGTAGGGTGTGCACCGCGCACCTTACCCTAATTAAGCTCATTCTTAAAATCTCAAGTCTCAAATCCCAAATCTAAAATCGAATGAATTCCCCTTCAAATTATCCATCAACCCGCGTCTCAATTATCGGTGCAGGCAAAGTCGGTAGCACCTTAGCCCAACGAATTGCCGAGAAAAATCTAGCAGATGTAGTATTGCTAGATATTGTCGAAGGTTGGCCGCAGGGAATTGCTTTGGACTTGATGCAAGCTAGGGGGGTCGAACGCCACGATCGCCAAATCGTCGGTACAAACGATTATACAGATACCGCTAACTCAAATATCATCGTAATTGCCGCCGGCATCCCCCGCAAACCCGGTATCAATCGCGAAGATTTAATTAAAATCAATGCTCGAATTGTTACCGAAGCTGCAAAAAGTGCGATCGCCCATTCCCCCGAAGCCATTTTAATCGTAGTCACAAATCCCCTAGATATCATGACTTATTTAGCGTGGGAAGCTACGGGTTTACCAAAACACCGAGTCATGGGTATGGCGGGAATTCTCGACTCCGCCCGCTTTCAAACTTTTATTGCTATGGAATTGGGCGTTTCCATTGCTGAAGTCAATGCAACTGTCCTCGGTTCCCACGGCGATTTAATGGTTCCTTTGCCCCGCTATTCCACTGTCAACGGCATTCCCATCGCTCAACTTATGGATGCTGGGGCGATCGATCGCATTGTACAACGCACACGCCACGGTGGCGCAGAAATTGTCGGATTGATGAAGACTGGTAGTGCTTATTTTGCACCCGCATCTTCTACCTGTTTGATGGTAGAATCAATTGTATTAAATCAATCGCGACTCTTGCCTTGCTCAGTCTATTTGGACGGTCAATATGGCGTGAAAGATCTATTTTTAGGTGTTCCCTGCCGCTTGGGATATCAGGGAGTCGAACAGGTGGTCGAACTCGAACTCAGTGATACGGAAAAAGCTGCGTTTATCGAATCTGGCAAAGTGGTTTCCCAAAATATTGACGAAGCAAAGGCGATACTGAAAACTGCCCGTTAAGTCAACAAAAAACCGCTGATAGCCCATGTCACACTTTGTGAGGTGCGCCGGCTTTTTAATTATATCGCTTACACAGAAGACTCAAGAAACCGGATTTTTACCAAAATTAAGGGTTTTTGGTTAGCATTTTGGTAAAAAATCCGGTTTCTGGCAACCTATATAAGTCCTCAATTACCAATCATCAAAAATCCAAGCGCACCTCATTTTTCGCTCGAAAGGCTCTATCTAATTTTCAACTGATCTAAATTTAAACAAATTTTAATAAAAGGACTCCCAACCGGATATTCGATCGCAAAACTAAGGATAACATCGATCGAGTTTGCGATAATCAGAAAAAGGTGACAATTGCAACCACAGGGGAGGAAAAAAATGTCAAACTTAGTCAGGACTTTGGGCCCACTCCCGCCATGAAACCGGGTTTCTCGTTTCCAGTTTCCCAGCTTCCCAGACTTAATTACGTTAAGAAACCGGGTTTATGCGTAAGTTGGGCGAGTACAATTGTCAATAATTGACAATTTATGACGCAGCCAATCACCGATCGCCAGTTTTTACCGTAAATATACTGAGTTAAGATACTCGATTGACCTCCAAATCTAGAAAAAATAGGGATATGCAGGACGAGTAGCTGCTAAGTGCTAGCAGAAGCAGCAGAATTTGTCCTTTGCCTTGTTGATTTACCAGGCTCGACTTGCAGAGCGCTATGGGGATGCTATGTATAGCAACCGCCACATCGGTGAGGACATAAATAACTTCATGAATAGAGGCGATACCCGTACTGTATCAATGGTTTGATTCCCGTTATGCAACTGTCAACTGTCCACTGTCAACTGTCAACTGCTATACCTCGATACCAAACCGCAAAAAAACTAAAAAAATAACATTATGTTTCATGAATACCTTTACCAAGAAGTAACCAACCTGCGCGAAAAGCTAGCTCACCTAGAAAGAGAAACGCAATCTCAAACCTGGTTCAAAAAGCTGCAAGCGCTGATGGGAGTGATTGGCAAAATTCGCGAATCCCTAGACTTAGAAACAATATTCAAAATCACAGCTACCGAAGTCCGGCAACTCCTAAATGCCGATCGAGTCGCCGTCTACCGCTTCCTTCCCGAATCCGAGTGGAACGACGGCGAAGTAGTCTCCGAAGACGTGCTGCCCCAATACAGCCCATCCCTGGGCGCAAAAGTTCATGACCACTGCTTCGGCGAGCAATTTGCCGCCAACTACGCCAAAGGATACGTTCAAGCAGTCAGCGACATCTACACAGCCCGGTTGAGTCCCTGTCACCTCAAAATCCTCAAGCGATTTCAAATCAGAGCAAACTTAGTCGTACCCCTACTGCAAGGGCAACATTTGTGGGGATTGCTTTGCATTCACCAGTGCGGCGAACCCCGCGATTGGCAGGAAGACGAAATCGAATTTGCCAGACAAGTAGGCGACCATTTAGCAGTCGCAATTTCTCAGGCCGAATTGCACTGGCAAACCCAGAGGCAATTAGCAGAAATCAAATCGGCGCAGCAGAAACTCCGCGACAGCGAGCGAAAATATCACCAAATTCTCGATTCGATCGCCGATATGGTATTAGTCAAAGGCCCCAAATCCCAAATCGTCTGGGCAAATCAAGCCTTCCGCGACTATTACGGCATGAGTCAAGAGGAAGTGCAAGGGCTCGTAGACGCACCTTTCGCCGAACCTGACCACACTCTCCAGTACATTAAAGATGACACCTTCGTATTTGAAACCGGACAAACCCTGCAAATTGCCGAAGAACCGGTGACGCGCTACGACGGAGAAGTGCGGCTGTGGAGTACAGTCAAAACACCAATCCGCAATCAAGACGGCCAAATCACCATGACTGTCGGCGTCTCCCGCGACATGACGGAACGCAAAGCAGCAGAAGAAGCCGTCAAAGCCAGCGAAACCAAATACCGCAGTCTGGTAGAAACTTCCCAAGACATGATTTGGTCTGTCGATGCGACTGGACACTACACCTTCGTCAACCCAGCAGTTAGGTATATCTACGGTTACGAACCAGCAGAAATGCTCGATCGACCGTTCTCCGATTTTGTGACACCAGAACAAGCCGAGAAAGATTTAGCTGTTTTCGCCCGCCTGTTTGCGGGAGAATCAATTTTCCAGTACGAAACTACCCAAATTGCCAAAGACGGCAGCATGAAACATTTGATGTTCAATGCCATCCCCCTGTACGACGAAACCGGAAACTTCCTCGGCACCACCGGTACAGCTACCGACATTACCGATCGCAAGCGCGCCGAAGCAGCATTGCAACACGCCAACGCCGAACTAGAACGCAGAGTTGAAGCCCGCACCGCCGAACTGCGCCAGACTTTTAGCGCTCTCACCGCCAGCGAAGCCAAGTTTCGGACGATCGCAGCTACCATCCCCGGAGCCCTGTTCCAATTTTGCAGCAGAGAGGGAGAGTGGAGAGTTGACTATATCAGCGATCGCATCGAAGATATCGCCGGCATCACCGCAGCAGAAATGATGCAAGACATCACCTCCTTCATTTCCCGCGTCCACCCCGAAGACTTGGAAACCTACATCGCTTCCGTCACCGAAGCCGTCGAAAATCTCTCTCCCTGGCACTACGAAGGGCGGTTAGTCAAGCCCGACGGTGAGATTCGCTGGTGGCAGAGCGACTCCATCCCCACCCGCAGCGAGAACGGCGAAATCGTATTTTGTGGCGTCACGCTCGACATTACCGATCGCAAAGTTGCCGAAACCGCCATCCGCGACAGCCAGCGGCAACTACAAGAAGCCCAGAGACTCGCCCACGTCGGTAATTGGGAATTCAACCCAGCCACGGAAACCGTCACTTGGTCGGAAGAACTCTTCCGCATCTTTGGGTTCGAACCGGCTGCGGCTGCGCCCAGCGTAGAGCAGCAACTCTCTTGGTGTCATCCAGAAGATTTGGAATTGTGGCAAACGCAAGTACAGCAGAGCATTGAATTCGGCATTCCCTACGATTTTGATCACCGGTTTTATCGTCCCGATGGCACATTACGGTACATCAATGCTTTGGGTCAAGCTGAAACCGATGCCAATGGCAAGGTGGTAAAATTGTTCGGCACGGCGCTCGACATTACCGATCGCAAAGCCGCCGAAGCAGCCCTGCGGCAAGCAGCAACCGAGTTGGAAGACAGAGTGAGCGATCGCACCGCCGAACTTTCTCAAGCAGTCACTCAGTTAGAACAAGAAATTGCCGATCGCAAACAGGCAGAAGCAGCCCTGCAAGTTTCCGAGCAAAACCTGCGAACCATCTTTAACAATGTCTACGATGCTATCTTCATTCAAGACTTAGAAGGTAACATTCTCGATGTCAACGATCGAATGTTAGAAATGTACGGAGTTAGTCGGGAAGAAGCCATTAAATTATCAATTACCAAGGACTATTCCAGCGACGAAAATCCTATTCAACTAATGAGAGAACTTTGGGAAAAAGTATTATCAGGCGAAAGCACCCGTATCGAATGGAAAGCTAGGCGTCCCAACGACGGTTCCACCTTTGATGCAGAAATTGCCGTGTCAAGAATTTATCTCAACGGCAATCTCAGCGTCATTGCCAACGTGCGAGATATTAGCGATCGCAAAGCGGCGGAAGCAGAACTGCAACAGGCTCAAAATTTTATGGAATCAGTGCTCAACACCATACCCGTAGGAGTATTTGGCAAAGAAGCAGAAGAGTTGCGATTTGTACTGTGGAACCCGGCGGCCCAAGAGTTGCTTGGTTTCAGTGCAGCAGAAGTTATGGGCAAAAATAATTACGATTGTTTCCCAACAGAACAAGCCGACTTGTTCACCGCCAAAGACCGGGAAGCGCTCGCCAGCGGGCAAATTGTAGACATTCCCGAAGAACTGATTCAAACAAGAGAAGGCGAGACTCGCATATTTCATACGAAGAAAACCGCAATACTCGATGCTGATGGCACACCGCAATACCTATTAGCTGTCACCGAAGACATTACCGATCGCAAACTAGCAGAAATTGCCTTGAAGCAATCTGCATCCCAACTCAAACAGCAAGCAGATCGAGAAAAATTGCTCAACATTCTCACCGCCCAAATCCGCAATTCCCTCGACTTCGACAGCATCGTTACAGTCGCAGTTGAGGAAATTCGCGCTTTCATGCAGATCGATTGCTGCAATTTTGCCTGGTACCGCGACGACGGAGACCAGCCTTACTGGGAAATTATTAAAGAATCTCGCCGGGCCCAACTTCCCGATTTAACAGGTCGCTATCAAGCTTCCGATTTCGGTCTGATTGGACAACAAATCTTGCAGATGGAAATGCTGCGGATTGATGATGTCGAAACAGTCGCAGATCCTGTGTGGAAAGAAACCGTGAGAGCAATGGGCTACCAATCGCTATTAATCATTCCCATGCAGGCACTTTCCGGGGTAGTGAGTGCAATTAGCTGCTGCAACAGCCGTTCTGTGAGGCCTTGGAGCGACAGCGAAGTCGAATTGTTGCAAGGGATTACAGTTCAATTGGCGATCGCCATCAACCAAGCCGAACTTTACACCCAAACTCGCAATAAAGCTCACGAATTAGAGCAAACATTACAGCAATTAACCAACACTCAATCGCAGTTAATTCAAAGCGAAAAAATGTCATCTCTCGGTCAACTCGTCGCAGGAGTTGCCCACGAAATCAACAACCCAGTTAACTTTATTTACGGCAATCTCACCCATGCCAACGACTATACTCAAGACTTGCTTAACTTGCTCGAACTTTACGAAAACCACTATCCTGTTCCTGTTGCAGAGATTCAAAATGAAATAGAAAATATTGAACTAGAATTTCTGAGGGAAGACTTGCCAAAGTTGCTTGTTTCGATGAAAGTCGGTGCCGATCGCATTCAACAAATCGTTGCTTCTCTCCGCACCTTCTCCCGCATGGATGAAGCGGAAATGAAAGCAGTAAATATTCATGACGGCATAGATAGCACTCTGATGATTTTGCAGCATCGCTTCAAAGCTAAACACAATCATCCAGAAATTGAGGTGATTAAAGAATACGCTCAACTGCCCTTAGTAGAATGTTATGCCGGACAGTTAAATCAAGTATTTATGAACATCTTGAGCAATGCTTTGGATGCTTTGGAAGAACGGGATCTGCGCCGTTCTGCTGAGGAAATGCGGCAACAGCCCAGCAACATCCGCATCCGCACTGAAATATCGCCAGCCGGCAAGGTAATCATTCGGATTACTGACAACGGGCCGGGAATACCGGAGACTGTCGGCACTCGGCTTTTTGACCCGTTTTTTACCACTAAACCTGTGGGTAAAGGCACTGGGATGGGCTTGTCGATTAGCTATCAAATTGTTACAGACAGACACAACGGGTCGCTCAAATGCACTTCTTCGCCGGGACAGGGTGCAGAATTTGCGATCGAGATTCCGCTGAAAACTAATTGCTAATGGGCATTGGCCAAACAGGGCATTGGCCAAACAGGGCATTTGGCATACCTCACTTTTTTGAGAACCGCTATAGTTGAGTTTTTGAGGTAGTTATGGGAAGACCTGATTTTGAAGAATTAGAGGTTTACAAGTTGGCGGAAAGTTTAGCAAACGAGATTTGGGAGACTGTTAAAAAATAGGATTACTTCACAAAAGATACGATCGGCAAACAAATTGTTCGGTCTGCTGATAGTGTCTGTGCTAATATTGCTGAAGGAAGAGGTCGTCATAGTGACCAAGATAATCGGCGTTTTGTAAAAATTGCTAGAGGCTCTTTGTACGAGACCGTAAACTGATTAAGATTAGCCTATGCTAGACAGCTTATCACAAGCGAACAAGTAAGCAAATTTCAACCAATTATCGATAAGTTACTGCCCAAACTTAACGCTTATTTTAACTCCATAGGGCGCAGGGAATAAATTATAAAAAATCCCAGCCCTATGCCCTATGCCCCATGCCCCATGCCCCATGCCCATAACTAATCAATCGATCGCTTGAGCATTTTTGTCATCGTTAAACTGTCCAAAGGTTTAGAAAACCAATATCCCTGAGCTAATTCGCAGCCTAGTTCCCGAAGCTGTGCTAACTGTTCGGCTGTCTCAATGCCTTCGGCGATCGCATTTAATCCCAAATTGTGAGCCAAAGTCACGATCGCCCGTACAATCTGCAAAGGCTGACCCCCGCTGTCACCGTTTTCCACAGCCCCCAACCTACTCACAAAAGATCGATCGATCTTCAGCGTATCCAGCGGAAAGCGGTGCAAATAACTCAAAGACGAATAGCCAGTACCGAAATCGTCGATCGACAATCGAATATTTCTATCTTTTAATTGGGCGAGCACAATATTGGCCTTCATCACATTTTCCACGATCGCACTTTCAGTAATCTCCAATTTTAAACAGCTCGGATCGCAGCCAGTTTCTGCCAAAATTTCATCTATATATTGGATTAAATTCGGCATACCTAACTGTTTCGGAGAAAGATTGACGCTCATTGTTAATTGCGAAGGGTCAATAATTGGTAACTGGTAATTGGGAATTGGTGATTGATGATTTGTCACAGATAATTGATGATTTGTCACAGATAATTGATAATCTGTCACAAATAATTGATGATTTGTCACAGATAATTGATGATTTGTCACAAATAATTGATGATTTGTCACAGATAATTTTTTCCCTCTTCCCTCTTCCCTCTTCCCTCTTCCTTCTTCCTTCTTCCTTCTTCCTTCTTCCATCAACATTTCTTGCCAAATCCGCAATTGCTGACAAGCTTCCCGCAACACCCAGGCTCCCAGAGGCACGATCAAACCTGTTTCTTCAGCTACAGGGATAAAAGTAGACGGCGGAACTAGACCCCGAACCGGGTGCTGCCAGCGCACCAAAGCCTCAAAACCCTCGATCGCACCGCTGGCGATCGAAATAATCGGTTGGTAGTGCACAATAAAGTGCGAACATTGATCCTTGCTCTCTCCTAATTCCTCCTTGCCCAAAATAGCCAACCGCAGGTCATTTTCTAACTGCAACAGCGACATAGTTTGGTCGTGCATCGCCAAATTAAAGACTTCGTGGCGGGCCTTACCCAAAGCTTTAGCGCGGTACATAGCGATGTCAGCATCGCGTAGGAATTCTTCTGGGTGAGTGTACGAATTCGATTCGCCACTGGCTGTGACTTCGCCTTGACTGAAAACAATGCCAATGCTAGCCGTGGTAAATACTTCGTGCCCTTCGAGATGAAACGGCTTCGTCAGTTCTTTTTGTATCTTTTTAGCTGCTTCGGTGGCGTCGCTGAGGCTCTGAATGTGGTCTAGCAGGATGGTGAATTCGTCTCCCCCCAACCGCGCGACGGTATCAGAAGCCCGCACGCAGGTTAGCAGCCGATCCGCGAGGGCGACTAGCAGTTTGTCTCCTAGAATGTGTCCTAAAGAATCATTAACTACTTTGAAGCGGTCTAAATCTAGGAAAAGTAAACCAAATTTATAATCGGAGGACTGATTGGATCGGCGGATGGCTTGTCCTAGCCTGTCGATGAACAAAACGCGGTTGGGTAAACCCGTCAGCGCGTCATGAAAAGCGCCGTGTAGCAGTTGCCTTTCTACTCGCTTGCGCTCGGTGACATCTCTGATAATAATTTGGGCGGCGGCTAAGCCTTGATAAGTAGCAGGGATGCCGGCAACTTCAACGTCGATTATTTCTCCGTCAATCCGCATTAGTTTTTCTTCGGCAAGCTCGATCGGCTGATTTTCTTCCTCGACTTGCCTGATGCGCTCTCTGGCTTTTTCGACATAGTTTGGATGAACGAAATTCAATATTGGAAAGCCGATGAGCTCTGCCGGAGAGATGCCACCGAGGAGTTTAGCGCCGGCGGCATTGATGTAGGCAATTTTCCCTTGAATGTAAACGGCGATCGCTTCGGGAGATAGTTCTACTAAACGGCGATACCGTTCTTCACTTTCTTGGAGAGATACTATCAACTCGCAGCGCTCTTTTTCGGCTTGCTGGCGTTCGATTTCCATTTGGTGAACCACCAGAATTTTACCGATGCTTTGAGCCATCAATTCTATGATTTCTATTTCCTGGTACTCAAAATTTTTTGTTTTGATTTCTCGCGAACTAAAACTCAAAGTCCCGTAAATTTTATTGTTAACAAATATCGGCGTTCCGATGTAAGATTCCGAATGGCATTTTTGATAAGCTGGATGTTCGCGCATCTCCATATCGGCTCCTATATGAGAATACGAAACTGTTTTTTTTAGTTTAATCACCGGAGCGCAGTAAGTATCGCTGAGGTGCAATTCTAAGCCTGGTACAAAGTATCCTAAATCTGCTTTCGCTGCCCGCACAATAAAAGTTTCATCCTGAACTTCAGCCATGATGCCAATAGAAAGTCCAAACATTAAACAGCCTGCTGTTAGATAATCGGCAACCAGTTCTTCAAAATTTTGATAATGATAAGTTGTAATCCGGTGCAAGTGTTTGAGATTGGCACCGAACGTGGCTAAGTCTTGGGACTTTAAAAATAATTCTTCTTCCGAACGCTGGCGGTCGGTGACATCTGTTTGCACTCCAATAAAGTGAGTCAAGTGTCGTCGCGAGTTGTATACCGGAGCAATAGAAAGTTCGTTCCAAAAAGGTGTTCCGTCTTTGCGAAAGTTACGCAAGATAACTTGGCATTCTTTGCCTTCTTCAATAGCATTGCGTAGATCTTTAACTTCTTCGGGGTAATTAGTATTTTCTCCCTGTAAAAAACGGCAATTTTTTCCAACTAATTCGTCTCTGCTATAACCCGTGATCCGCTCAAAACTAGGATTGACATAAATAATTGGATTATCTGCAACTGTGGCATCGGCGATCGCAATACCGTTGCTGGTACTCTCGATCGCCCGTTCCATCATTTGTAAGCGCTCTTGCGATCGAATGCGCTCGATCGCCGCAGCTAACAGATTGGCGATCGCTTCTACAAAATAAACGTCATCTTGACTGAAAACCCGCTCTTGCTTGCTGTGAACTCCCAAAATGCCCCAGACCGGCGACTCAGCAGTTTTCACTGGTTCTGCTTGTCCCCAGTTCCTTTTCTCCTGTCCCCGATTGCCGGGAACGATCACAGTAACGCCACTGACAGCCCGGTGGTTGTGCAGCAGTGGCGAGTCGCTAAAGCGCGTTTCCACACGCAAATCTGCGACAATCGTCGGTTGACCCATTAGCAACGTGTAACCTGCTTGCGATCGACTAGAAGCGGTGACAGTAGCGCTACCAACAAGGTCGGGCTGCCAGCCCACCCCCGATCGCAGCATAAAAGCATGGCCAGAAGGCAACAGTTCCAAAAACTGGCAATACTCGACATCTAGGGTTTGGGCAATTAACACCCCAGCTTTGTCCATCAGTGCGGACAAATCTGTTTCTGCCAGGGCCTGCTGCCCCAAGTAAGCGACGGCCGCTTGCTGGCGAGCCCGCAAGTGGATTGATGTGAGCAATTCCTGCTCCTTGGCGGCGATTAGCTTGCGCTCGGTAATGTCACAGAACACCGACAAAACAGTTTTTTCCGACAGCAATGTCAAATACCGCATCGATACAGTTGCCCAAAACAGCGTCCCGTCAGCTTTTTTGAGGCGGACTTCTTTCTCGCGGACGTGTCCGTTGCAGGCGAGATCCTCCAGCATTTCCTGGCGCTCAGCAGGCTGGTTGTAGAGGATGGATACTTTTTGGTGGTCGATCGACTGGAAGGCTTTAAGCCCGAAAGCCTGACGGCATAAATCGTTGCTATAAAGAATTATGCCGTCAGGCAGACTGCTGACGATCATGGGCATGGGCATCGAATTGGCGATCGTCAGCAGTAACTCTTTGGTTCCTTGCAACTCTTCGTACAAGTCCGGCTTGGCTGCACAGCCCTGACTGTCTTCAGGAATAAAACTTTCCATTTTTGAATTGATCCATTGAGCGGATAACTTTTTTACACTTGTGGTGAGTGAGGATTTCAGATGCAGAGGACGATCGATCGACCGCCACCACATTAATCTTAACCAGAACAATGCAACTCAGCCCCCCAAAACTGATCGGCTGGAGTTTTAGCTGCGCCCCAGATGGAGATCGCATCTGTCTTTGGGATGAAAGTCTACAGTTTCTCAAGTTGCGTTAAATTTTCATGTATAGCGGGGCACTTTGCCAAATGTGCAACGCCAGCCCCTACTCTAAAAAGTAATGTCATCTGCCAACAACTACCCAAAACTATCCGAGGAGAGAGGAGAAATGCTTGAATCTTACCGCCAACAGGCTGCCGAAAGAGCCGCATTGGGAATTCCACCGCTGCCGCTAGACGCCCAGCAAACCTCAGAACTCTGCGAGTTGCTGAAAAATCCGCCACCGGGAGAAGAAGAAGCCTTAATCGAATTATTGCGCGATCGCGTGCCACCTGGAGTAGACCAAGCAGCCTACGTCAAAGCTGGTTTTTTAACCGGCATTGCTAAAGGCGAAATCCACAGCCCCCTAATTGCTCCCAAATGGGCAGTTTATCTGCTAGGGACAATGATGGGCGGTTACAACGTCCAATCTTTAATCGATTTGCTCAATCCCACTGCCGAAATCGCGATTCCCGCCACCGCAGCCCGCGCCTTGAGCAAAACCCTATTAGTATTTGACGCCTTCCACGACATTCTCGCCCTGTCGGATACCAATCCCTACGCCAAGCAGGTAGTCGATTCTTGGGCTGATGCCGAGTGGTTTACCAGCCGCCCCGAACTAGCCGAAGCCATTACCGTTACAGTCTTCAAAGTCCCCGGAGAAACCAATACCGATGACTTGTCTCCTGCACCTCATGCTACCACGCGGCCAGACATTCCCCTACACGCTTTGGTGATGCTCGAAAGCAAGATGCCCGGAGCTCTGGAAACGATCGCCCAATTGAAAGAAAAAGGCCATCCCGTAGCCTACGTCGGCGATGTTGTCGGCACCGGTTCCTCGCGGAAATCGGCGATTAACTCCGTGCTGTGGCACATTGGTAACGATATTCCGTTTGTACCCAACAAGCGCAACGGCGGTTATATTCTAGGAAGTGCGATCGCCCCGATTTTCTTCAATACCGCTGAAGATTCCGGCGCATTGCCGATCGAATGCGATGTCGCCAAAATGGAAACCGGCATGGTAATCACCATCCATCCCTACAAAGGAGAAATCACCAACGAAGCCGGAGAAATCATTTCCACCTTCACCCTCAAACCCGACACAATCCTCGACGAAGTTCGCGCCGGCGGCCGCATTCCGCTATTAATCGGACGCACTTTAACCGACAAAATTCGCGAAGCTTTAGGAGTAGGAATTAGCCAAATTTTTACCCGTCCAACTATTCCCGCCGATACCGGAAAAGGCTTCACCTTAGCTCAAAAGATGGTAGGGAAAGCTTGCGGTTTGTCCGGGGTTCGTCCGGGTACATCTTGCGAACCAGTCATGACCACAGTCGGTTCGCAAGACACCACCGGGCCAATGACTCGCGACGAATTGAAAGAACTGGCTTGTCTGGGATTTAGCGCTGATTTGGTGATTCAAAGTTTCTGCCATACCGCCGCCTATCCAAAACCAGTTGATGTCAAAACTCACCACGAATTACCAGATTTCATGTCACAACGGGCGGGCATAGCTTTGCGTCCTGGAGATGGGATTATTCACTCTTGGCTAAACCGGATGTTATTGCCGGATACAGTGGGAACTGGTGGCGATTCTCATACTCGTTTTCCGTTAGGAATTTCTTTTCCTGCGGGTTCGGGATTGGTGGCATTTGCTGCCGCCTTGGGCGTGATGCCTTTGGATATGCCGGAATCGGTCTTAGTGCGGTTCAAGGGTGAATTGCAGCCGGGAGTAACGCTCAGAGATGTAGTGAATGCAATTCCCTACGTGGCAATTCAAAAAGGTTTGCTGACAGTCTCGAAACAGAATAAGAAAAACGTCTTTTCGGGGCGGATTATGGAGATTGAAGGTTTGCCAGATTTGAAGGTCGAGCAGGCTTTTGAATTGACCGATGCCTCGGCGGAGCGTTCTTGCGCCGGATGCACGATTAAATTGAGCGTGGAGACTGTTTCTGAGTACATTCGTTCCAATGTCGCGCTGCTGAAAAATATGGTAGCGCGGGGCTATGAAGATGCGCGGACGATGATGCGCCGGGTGGCGAAGATGGAGGAATGGTTGGCTAATCCGGTGTTGCTAGAAGCGGATGCTGATGCGGAGTATGTGGAAATCATCGAAATTGATTTGAACGAGATTACAGAACCGATTGTGGCTGCACCGAATGACCCGGATAATGTGAAGCTGTTGAGTGCGGTTGCGGGCGATCGGGTTGACGAGGTATTTGTCGGTTCTTGCATGACAAATATCGGCCACTACCGCGCCACGGCCAAGGTATTGGAAGGTTCAGGGGAAGTGAAAACTCGCCTATGGATTTGTCCGCCAACTCGGATGGACGAACAGCAACTAAAAGAAGAAGGTTATTACAGCATTTTTGGAGCCGCTGGAGCGCGCACGGAAATGCCGGGATGCAGTCTTTGCATGGGCAATCAAGCGCGTGTCAAAGATGCCACAACGGTGTTTTCAACTTCGACTCGCAACTTCAACAACCGGATGGGCAAAGATGCACAAGTTTATCTCGGTTCGGCGGAATTGGCTGCTGTTTGTTCGCTGTTGGGTCGCATTCCCACAGTCGAAGAATACATGGAGATTGTGTCGAAGAGAATCGATCCTTTTGCTAGCGATTTGTATCGCTATTTGAATTTCGATCAAATTGCTGGTTTTGAGGATGAAGGGCGAGTGATTGCTTTGGAAGATATGCCGCGCATTGAGGATATTTTGGGAATTCCTGAAGGTGTGTTGAGCAAGTAATTCAAGGGCGGGCAATTGCCCGCCTTTTGTTTACAATAAAAGTAGAGTGGGTTTCACCAACTGAGTTTGTAGGGTGCGCAATGCGCACCGGCTGAGCTTGTAGGGTGCGCAACAAGTTATACGAAAGTTGGTTTGACGGTATCAAGACGATGAAACGCAGGTAAATCAGTAGACTTGTGGCAAAAGTCGAAAGTATCTTGAAATTATCTGCGTTTATCTCCGTTTATCTGCCTTATATCTGCGGTTTTCGTATTAATCAAAGATTTATGCAAGAAGTCTAGTGATATCCGGCGCTGCTCAAAGTCAACCGGTGCGCAGTGCACACCCTACAAACTACTAAGTTTATAAATCGATCGCAATTCATATAAATCCGAGAAAGGAGAAAAGTGATTATGTCTGAACAAGCTTTAATCAGTGAAAGTCCAGCGACAACAACTTCAGCGCCAGAAACTCGCATTGGTAATGAAATGGTAGAGTTTCTCAGTGTAATTCAGCAAACTCCGAGAGCATATTGGCCGAATTTGCTTCAGATGATGCGGTTATTTCTGGAAACTGTGACAGTTAAGCCAATAACTCCCGATACTTCGACAAAAGCTATAGCCGAAATTAAGACAATCGATCCCCTACAGCAGCACGAAGCTCTGAGCAAGCTGCTACAGTCTTGGGTAGACGATGGAGATGAACAGGAACAAACAGAAACCGCTGAAGTTCTCCGCAAGGCACTAGAAGAAAACCCCGTGCATATATAGTCCATGAGCAAAATAGTGTTGTTAGATTCTGGGCCTTTAGGAATTGTTACAAATCCCAAAGCCGCCTCTCCTTTATATCAAGAGGGTAAACTCTGGCTGCAATCTTTGCCGCTAAAAGGTTACATTGTAATGCTTCCTGAAATTGCTGACTATGAGGTGAGGCGTGAATTAATTCGTGCAGGTAAGCTGGCAAGTATTAAACGACTTGATGAACTGAAAGCGGAAATTCCATACCGTCCTTTGACTTCGGAGGTAATGCTTTTAGCTGCTCAGTTGTGGGCGGATGCACGAAGCAGAGGAAGGCCAACGGCAGATCCCCATGCACTTGATGGGAATGTGATTCTGGCGGCTCAAGCAATATTGGAAGCAAATCAGGGAAATGAAGTGGTAATTGCTACAACAAATGTGAAGCATTTGTCTCAGTTTGTGGATGCTCGTGAATGGCTATCGATCTGATGAAGCTGGATTATCAGATAAAAAATTCACCAAAAGCCCGTTAGCGAAGCCCTCGAAGAGGATCGCACTTACAGACTTACCCTCTCCCTGATATACTTTCAAATATAAATATTTTTACAGACACCGTTAGCGAGATCAACAGCATGGTGGAAACAGTGGACACAACAGAAAAAACGGACGATCGCACGCAAGCTCGGTTTTGGGGTAAAGTTACAGTCATAGACGCGGGCGATCGTTACAAGATCAATCGCATCGAAGTCAAACCGGGACACCACATCCGCACCCAAATGCACTATCACCGCAGCGAGCACTGGGTTGTCGTCTCCGGTACCGCTAAAGTTATCTGCGATGACAAAGAGACAATTCTCATGCAGAAACAATCAACCTATGTTCCCATGAATACCGCTCACCGCGTGGAAAACCCCGGCGTGATTCCTCTGGTGATGATTGAAATCCAAAATGGCGAATACCTTGGCGATGATGATATTATCCGTTTCCCCCAAGATGCCGCTGACGAAGATTGATCGGGCAGCTTAACGGAAAATTAAAATTACACGCAATTAAAATTATAGGGGCAATTTAGGAAATTGCCCCTACACGATGATATTAAGGTTGTTAAACACGATAGTCAAATATAGCAATTGGCGATCGTCCTACGGCAAAGCAGCATTTTTCAAATCTACATTTGCCATATTGGCATCTTTTAAATTAGCACCAGTCAAGTCCGAACCGTTCAAATTAGCACCGTTCAAATTTGCACCAGTCAAATTTGCATCCCGCAAGTTAACCCCCATCACATCTATTCCCGACAAACTGCCACCCATCAGGCGGACATTAGCTAAATTCGCTACAGACTGGCGAGCATTTCTCAGGTTCGCACCAGCCAAATTCGCACTTTCTAAATTAGCGCCGACTAAATTAGCGCTGGTGAGGTTGGTATTTTTCAAACTGGCAATTACTAAACCAGCCAGACTCAGGTTAGCGCGAGTCAAATCAGCACCCTCCAAATTTGCCCCGTGCATTCTAGCCCCAATTAGGCTCGCACCTGGCAATTTAGCTTGTGTCAGATTTACTTCGTTCAGTTTGGCTTCGTTGAGGTTAGCACCGCTCAAATTTGCACCGCTCAAGTTTGCACCGCTCAAATTCGCGCCGCTGAGATCCCTACCAGAAAGCTGCGCTCCTGTCAAGTCACAGCCGCTACAATTATTAGTTTCTAATAGTTGCTTGACTTGTGATACGTTTTCTGCTTTGACTCCAGAAGCAAAACCGATCGCAATTAGCAGCCCTGTAGTTGTTAAAATTCCAAATTTCATATACTCACCCTCAGCGATATCTCTCTCTCTAATAATATCCAACATTTTTAGAGAGAGTTGGGTGATCGGTCTCTTAGATAAACTGTGACAATCATCACCCTGTTGTGCACAAAAGATGGTATGATTGTGGGCATTTCAATTCTTAATAATTATTGTAAACAATTATTGCTTTTTCAGGAACCAAAAAGGAAAGGATTGCGTCGGCTCTAGGCGGACACCCGTGATATTATTCTGAGCAAAAGTATAGTCCTTATCCTGCCAAAGAGGGATGAAAGGTACATCTCTACCTAGTATGTCCTGAATTTCGCCAAACAAAGCTTTCCGGGTTTCGGGGTTTGGTTCTTTGCGTTGCTTGTCGATCAGTTGATTTACTCGATCGCTATAATAAAACGAACCCTGACCCTGGCTCGCACCCTTTTCGCACCCGGTGGCCTCCGAACCCGTCGCACAATCCAAAAACGGCTGAATGTAATTGTCGGCGTCAAAAAAGTCGGCAGACCAATCCACTAACACCGCAGGATAAATCCCCTTCTCTATATTCTGGAATAAAGTCGGAGATTCAACACTGTTAATTTCTACCCGCATTATCCCGTCCATTTTCTGTTTAGCTAACGCCTCGATCATACTCGCCACTAAAGTTCGTTTTGTGGAACCAGTAGGATGCCAAATTTGCAGAATAAACGGATTCGCGGCCGAATATCCCGCTTTTGTTAACAATTCCTTCGCTTTTGTCGTGTTGGCGTCGCCGTACAGTTCTTTAAACACCGGTTTTTGAACGTCGAAGCTTGTGGGAATCAGACTGTACAGCGGCTGCCCTTGTCCCCCCAGTATGCGATCGGTAATCAGGGGCCGATCCATCACTGCTGCGATCGCCTGTCTCACTTCTAACTTGTCCAGCGGTTTAGACTTCATATTCAGCGTCATATAACTAACCGTACTGCTTTCCCCCGCGATTTCCTGCCATTTCCCTTTTTTTGCTCCCTCGTCCAAGCTGCGAAATTGATCGGCATCCAGAGATAAATAAGCTACATCGATCGCAGCAGTCTGAAAAGTATTGAACAAATTTGAAGAAGTCGAAAGCAGCAAAATGTCAATACCTTGATTAACTGGTTTTTCCCCCCAATACTTGTCAAACACGTCAAACTTGAGAGAATCGCTACCGTACTTCGCCAACTTGTAGCGTCCAGTTCCCACAAATGTATCGGGTTTAAATTTACCATCCCCAATCTCATAAGCTTTCGGAGAAACTGCACAAATACCGGCAAATGTCAACAGGGCTGGAAAAGCAGCAAAAGGCTTTTTGAGTTGAAAAGTTAATTCGTATTCGCCCGTCGCTTTCACCGATGCTACTGCATCACCCAACAAGAAAGACGGACGGCCGCCATTTTTGATAAACCGCTGCAAGGAAAATTCCATTGCTGCGGCGTTAAACGGTGTGTCGTCGTGGAAAATCACGCCTTGACGCAAGGGAATTGTATATGTCAATCCGTCTGCGCTAACTTTTGGCATTGCTGTCGCTAAGCCGGGGATTAACTCAGTAGTTCCCGACTTGTAAGTGTAGAGAGTATCGCCCAAATTGCGCAGCAGTTGTCCTGAGATAACTTCGTAAGCGTCGGCGGGGTCGATCGTCCGCAATTTCAAGGTTGTGCCGATCGTAACCCGGTTATTAACATTGTCGCCGCTCGCATTCACAGATCGATTGGCCCGCTGTCCGCAGCTTGCAGTCAACAAGCAGCACAGACAGAACAGAGCGATAACTTTAATTACTGAAGGTTTTATAGATATTCTCGGCTGCCGCTTGTTGATTCTCATCGTCTTTTATTGACACTCCAAAGTAGTTATTATATTATCAGGACTTACGCACTTTTAGAGGAGAAACCGGGTTTCTTGGTAAATACTCTGTCGCCAAACCGATCGCAGCAGCACCCGATCGCTTCCGCTTGCATCGGAATCATATTTTTTTGAGTAGAAGTCCGAGGAAGGCGATCGCGCGATCGATCTAATTCAGATGTAAGCGGATATGACTAATGACTACTGACTACTGACTACTGACTACTGACTACTGACTAAATTCCCTTGAGGAGCGATCGCCAATCCCGACAGCGTTTCAGGTAAATACGAGCTACCCCATCGTTCGGATTTGTCCGCAAACACTCTTCAAACAATTTTCCCGCTGATCGGAACTCCTGGCGCTCGCACAGTAACATCGCTTCATGATATACGGGCAAATTTTCTAGCTTTGCCGATCGCATTTCCAGCGGATCGGCATCAAATACCTCATAGACTATCACATACTGAGATTTTCCTTTTACCTGTACTTTATCCACAATCCGAATAGCATAATCAGCCGGATTTCGCAACCGTTCCAAAGTCTGCTGAGAAATTAACAGAGGTACGCCATAATCTTTGGTCAATCCTTCAATCCGAGATGCCAAATTAACAGCATCACTAATCACAGTGCTGTCCATTCGGCTTTTGCCACCGACTGTCCCCAGCATCAAAGAACCCGAATTGATGCCAATGCCAATTTTTATCGGGATGTAGCCGACACTTTGACGGTGTTCGTTGTAATCAGTCAGGATGTCTAGCATCGCAATACCCGCTTTCACTGCATCATCTGCGCAGTCGCTAAACAGAGCCATAATCGCATCGCCAATGTATTTATCAATAAACCCGTGATTGCTAGTAATAGCCGGCTCCATCCGCGACAGGTAAGCATTGATAAAATTAAAATTTTCTTGCGGTGTCATAGTTTCCGAAAGCATCGTGAAGTCGCGGATGTCCGCAAACAGCACCGACATTACCTCCTGCACTTGGTCGCCTAAATTGACATCGATAATACTTTCATATCCCAACAAATTCAGAAATTGATGTGGCACAAATCGCCCGTAGGCATCAGTTAAGTCTGATTCAGCATCCAGGGATTTTTCCAGATTTTGATTGAGTTCAAATAATTTATTAATAAATTTATGGCGATCGGCTTCAGCTTGTTTGCGTTCCGTGATATCTTGAAAAACTGCGATCGCAAAAGCAACTTTGCCAGCGTCATCAAAAATTGGTGTTCCCCAACCCTCAATGGGAACTTTTTTGTCGGGTTGATGAACTTCCATATCATCAGTCGTTGTGCTCTCACCGCTCAAAGCTCGGACGAGTGGCAAATTCTGGGAAGGGTAAATAATATCAGTTCCCGCGATATAAATTTGATAAACTTCTGACAAATTATCAACTAAATTTAACGGTACAACCCCTTGACCAAGTAACTGCTTTCCGGCGTGATTGACGTAGTAAGGTTTGCCTTCAAAATCGAGTACAGCCACACCTACCGGAATCGCTTCGAGAAATTGAGCCAGCTTGACTTCACCTTCTCGCACCGCCTCCAATGCCCGATCGCGCAACTCACTTTCCACCGTATCGGAATGTTCAGCAGTATTTTCCAGCAAAATTTCCAGATCCGCTTTTTCCTCCTTCAAGTCTTCCACTTGCTGGCGCAATCTTTCTATTTCTAAAAGTAGCTGTTCTCTAGATGGTTGTTCTTCCAGCATAACTCGAAAATTTGCGCATCGACTAACAGAAAATTGCTCAACAGCCCGTACCCTAAAAGTCATTGTGTGTCTATAGTAATTCCAACTGCAAAGCAGGCATCAAGCGCTGCAAATTCTTCAAAGATTTACCTTGCCAAGCTATACGTTGAGAGCCTTTTACCGCCATTGTTATCCCGGCTTTTTTGCGCACCTCGATAATAAACTTCGACAGCATATTGATGCCAGAACTGTTCAAAAATTCTAACTGCTGCAAATTGAGGGTAATTTTCGCCTGTTCCACGTCGGCTACCTCGCCCAGCAACTGCACTATCGGCGCGTAGTCTTCGGCCCCGCTCAGCCTTAGAGAGCCAACAAAACTCACAGTTGCCGTTGCCGGATCGTAACAGATCTCGTAATCTTCCGTTTTAATTTCCATTGTCAGCAAAAAAGTTCCTTAGATATGATCGATCGCCCACTCTTACCTATACTCTTAATTGCACCATAGTTGTCACCGTAATTACTTCCGGGTCTTTTTGCACGGTCTGGAACTTCCAGCCCATTTTGGCGGTATAATCGCTGAGCATCGTCAGCAAGCCCAATCCAGAATCAGTAGAGCTCTCGTCAGCAGCATTTTTTTCCAATTGCTCAATGTACAGCTCGCTCGGATCCGAGGCTAGCAACTGCCGAATGTAACCCTGAAACTGATCCACAGCTTGGGGAGAGATGCTGTTAGCAACTGAGAAAATCAGTCCGTCGCTCTTTAATTGTAGTTTAATGTCGATCGGGTACTCCGAGGTTTCATCATTAAACTTCATCGCATTCTCTAATAACTCGTTAGCAATGTAGCTCACAGCGCTTTTTATTTCAGCTTGTCTGTCAATTGTCGAGGGGTCGTCTTCGTTTCCAGGGAAAAAAGTCGTCAAGTAGTCAGCCAGAAAATCCGCCGACAAACCGTTGTTCCGCCACCGCTGCTTGAGGGGAATCGAACTCGGAGAAAATCCAATTATTAAGTATTCCTGGCTGGGAGTCGGCTCGATGAAATCGCCGAAAGTTTGAATCATGTCCATGACCAACTACCAATTATGAATTACCAATTACCAATTACTCTAGCTTCATTCCTAGCAACTTGAGTTAGCTATTTTTGTTTAAGTACCAGCAAAGTGATGTCATCAAAAACTTTTTGTTCGCCAATGTGCGATCGCACGTCGTCAATTACAGCGTGCCTGATTTCTGTTGCCGTTCGCTGCCAATTAATCTGTATTACCTCTATTAACTTCTCTAAACTATAAAGCACTTTATCCATATTTTCAGCCTCCGTAATCCCATCAGTATACAGCACTACGATATCTCCTGAATGCAACTGTACAATTGTTTCAGCAACAAATTCAGCAATATTTGCATCCAGCCCGATCGGGAAACCCAAATCGATCGTATCAAACCGCTCCACAGAACCGTTACACCGCACGACAATCATTTCTTCGTGCTGGCCGCTCAACTTCAGCATTCCCTGCTCATAGTCTAGCAAAGCAAGGCTGGCATTTTTGTCGCATTTCATCCGCTGCACATTATCATAAATTGCACTGTTAATAGCACTTAAAAATCTTACCGGATCTGGTTCATTGTAGGCGAGCAAAGTTCGGACTGCCGTTTGAACCATAATCATTAAAACGCCACTCTCCAATCCATGTCCCGTCACATCGCCAATGCCAATTTTTACTCTACCTTCGTGCTGTAGTACATCGTAATAGTCGCCGCCTACTTCATCAGCAGACTCCATGAATCCCGCAATATCTAATCCCACAACTTCGTTGAGTTCTCGGTCTTTCGGTAGCAGCATCTGCTGAATCTTGCGAGTGACATCTAGTTCGGCACTCATCCGTACATTTTCGGCTTTTAGGCGATCGTTGAGAACACTAATTTCTTGGTTTGCACCAACCAAAGCATCGGCAATCTTGTTAAATGAACTTACAACTTGTCCGAGCTCATCTCTGTTATCCAAAATAATCTTGTAACCTACATTGCCATTTGCCATCTTTTTTGAGGCTTCGTCAAGCACAAATACTGTTTGCATAACTGACCTATAAAAAGATACAAATAGATAAATAACCATTGCTAAAATTATTGACACAAAAATTAAAATTATCTGTTTTTTTGCGACAAAATTATCAATGCGTTTTTGCAGAAGAAAATCTAATTCATTGAGATTTTCGTCCCACAGTTGAAAACTTGAAGCAATAACTCGATCGCTGCCATCTAGATAGACATAATATTCTACTAAGGCTGTGGGATAAATCAGTTTATCAAGTTGCCCAGTTAGTTGCTCTATTCTGGAGTTAAATCTTGTCAAATGCTCGCTTAATTTAGGTCGGAGATTCCCGTGACGATTATTTTTAAATCCAACTTCCATATTGATTGCTAAATAGACCTCTTGCAAAATAATTTTATGATATAATGGAAAGTTTTGCTTTACTGGATTGAATCCAAAGTCTTAACTTATTTTTACTCTTGCCTTGCTAGAAACAGGATAAAATACTAGAAACTTATATTGGTTGTTGCACAATCAGTAAATCATGAAAAATCAATCTTATCTAAACTTGACATCTCATCAATTTAAACGTAGATTTGGTGTCAAAATTGAAACTTTAAAAGTAATGGTTAAAGCCTTGGAAGAATTCAGGTCAGAAAATCCTCAAGACAGAAGAGGGCGTAGGACTATCCTAACTCTTGAAGAACAGGTCTTAGTTGCATTGGAATATTGGCGAGAATATCGAACATATTTTCATATTGCGACAAATTGGGGAGTATCTGAATCAACTATTTGCCGAATTGTAATTGACATCGAATCAACTTTAATGAAAACGGGAAAATTCCGTCTGCCTGGGAAAAAAGCATTACTCAAAAACTCTGATTATCCAGCAGTCGTGGCGATTGATGTCACAGAAACAGCTATTGAACGACCCCAAAAAAAACAGAAAAAATATTATTCAGGCAAGAAGAAATGTCATACCCTCAAAACTCAATTGGTCATTAATCAAGAGACAAGAGCAATTATTTGCACTGCTTTTGGGCAAGGACATTGCCACGATTTTAGCTTGTTTAAAAAAAGTAAAGTTCATTTTCATCCCGAAACAGATAGCTTACAAGATAGTGGGTATCAAGGCATAAAAGATTATCATTCCAATAGTTATATTCCTAGAAAGAAACCTAAAAATGGAAAACTTTCTCTCTTAGAAAAAGACTACAATCGAGTTCTAGCACAAGAAAGAATTGTTATTGAACACGTTAACCGGAGTCTGAAAATTTTTAAAATCTTGTCGAGTCGTTATCGCAATCGTCGCCGCCGTTATGGTCTGCGTTGTAATTTGTTATCAGCAATTTATAATTATGAGTTAGCTCTAGGGGGATTAAATTGAAAACCTTCTATTATAGCATAGATTTTTTTTGCAAGAGGTCTACTATAGGTAAGGAGTATGTTGTTTATGCTATCCAAGCATGGAAAGAAACTATTTGGTATTATATCTGTGATGATAATTACAGCTATTATCCCATGCAAAATCCGGCACCGCTGTTTGAAGTGGTTGATGACAGAGTTTCTAAGTATGGGCGGTTTAAACTTTGGCCAGATGGATGCTTGATGATAGCGTTTGAACAGTGGTTTACTGACCCTTATTTTTATGATAAGCTGACAGACATAGAAGAGGCGGAGGTTGAGATTTTTGATAAGATCAAGGAGTTGATGGATGCTGAAAATTTTGATTTGCCTCCGCTGGAGGTCGTCGTTTAGAAGTTGCGGGAAACTGTCAGTGTTTGACTCGGTAATAGTTAAGGTTAATTTAGTCTTTTTGGCTTGACTCACATCCCTTTAAATGGTATCAGATAGGAAGAAGCATAAATTTGTTTAAAAAATGAACAAAAAACTTGAATCCAATAATAACTATGAGATACTAGACGGCGATGATGTTTTGTTATTCGATAAAGCTACTTTTCTGGTACGCAGGTTTGAAGAGCTAGTCACTAGCCAGTTTATTGAGATACTCGATCTTATTGCAATAAGGGAATCTCGGCAGAAATCAATAATTAATTGGATGAAAGAGCTACGGATCAACGAAGAAATAATAATTAATGCAGGAGATGTAAACTGGAACTCCCCTCAAGAAGGAATAGATTGTCAAGTTCTCAAAATTGGTTCTAAGGGTTGGCAAAAAGGAAGGCTTCAAATAAAAGTCAATGAAAATTTTCAGTCTGGGAAAACTCAGGTATGTATAAAGTTTTGTCCTGATGAACCACCTGAGCCAAAATCACCTTTAGATGATATCAGGCAATCAGAGGAATACAAAAAACTGAGCAATAACAACTGACAGCCCGATCGCGATTACCATACAATAATCGATCGTACTCCCATACTAACAACGAAAAATAAATGATAAATATAGAAGAATATGTCGATCGCACATCCGAACTAATCAATTTACCCATCAAGCCCGAACATCGGCCCGCCGTTGTGGTAAACTTCGAGAGGATAGCTGCGATCGCCCAACTCGTTACAGAATTCCCCTTACCCCCAGAAATCGAAGCTGCACCAGTGTTTCAACCCTGATTGTTAACCGCAGATGTAGGCAGATGAACACAGATGAACGCAGATGAAGCCCAATTTTTAGCAGGAGCGGATGCAGTCGCCACAGCATCGGCGGTTAAAAGTGGTAAGATTACAGCGACAGCGGTTGTGAATGCTGCTTTAGAACGAATTGCCGATCGAGATAAAACACTCAATTGCTTTACTGCAATTACCGCAGAAAGTGCGATCGCAGCAGCCGAAATGATAGATAATGCGATCGCACGCCACGAAAACCCAGGCCCCTTAGCAGGCGTTCCCTTCGCAGTCAAAAATTTGTTCGATGTCGGCGGAATTACCACCCTAGCCGGGTCAAAAATCAACGCTGACAACCCTCCGGCTACCCAGGACGCGGCCGCGGTCGCCCGACTCAGACAGGCTGGTGCTATCCTTGTAGGTACGCTGAACATGGATGAGTACGCCTACGGTTTTGTCACGGAAAACAGTCACTACGGCGCGACTCACAATCCCCGCGATACTACCCGCATCGCCGGCGGTTCCAGTGGCGGTTCCGCAGCAGCAGTCGCCGCCGGTTTAATACCTTTCAGCCTCGGTTCTGATACTAATGGTTCCATCCGCGTCCCCGCTGCTTTGTGCGGTGTGTTTGGGTTTAAGCCTACTTACGGCCGTTTATCAAGGGCTGGCGCTTATTTGTTTTCGAGTAGTTTGGATTGTGTGGGGCCGTTTGGGCGATCGCTCCGAGACATGGCGCTGCTGTATGATATCCTACAAGGCCCGGACGATCGCGATCCAGTTTGCACTCAACGCCCGCCAGAACTTTGTTCGCCACAGTTAGATATAGGAATTCAAGGATTGCGAATTGCGGTTGCTGATGGGTATTTCGCGACAGGGGCCGAACCCGAAGCAATGGCTGCTGTAGAAATAATTGCTAAGGCCTTGACAAATGTCTTGAAATGTGGTATCCAAGCAGAAAAAGCAACAACAAACCCCCCAAAAATTGGAGGGCTTGCGACTGTCAGCATACCGGAATCCGATCGCGCGAGGGCGGCAGCGTTTATAATTACGGCTTGCGAGGGTGGAAACTTGCATTTGGAGAATTTGCGGACGCGCCCCCAAGACTTCGATCCCGCCACGCGCGATCGTTTTTTGGCTGGAACCCTGATTCCTGCGACGTGGTACGTGCAAGCGCAGAGATTTAGACAGTGGTATCGCGATCGAATTCGCGCCATATTCCAACATACAGATATCATTCTCGCACCCGCAACCCCGATCGCCGCTCCTGAAATTGGTGTCGAGAAAATGGTCATCGCCGGACAAGAAATATTAGTGCGTCCCAATCTGGGACTGTTCACTCAACCCCTATCATTTATAGGCTTGCCAGTTCTGTGCGTGCCCGTACAGCGGCCCGGCGCTTTGCCCTTGGGAGTACAAATTATCGGTGCTCCCTACAGCGAAGCGGTGATTCTCCGAGTCGCTGCGGTACTAGAATCGCAAGGCATTATATGTGCCGAATCAATTTAATGCTATTTCTAGGGTTTGTTGTTGCGGTGGAAGCGTCTCTTAGTGCGTCTGGCAATAGCTTTGCGCTTCTGCTTTTCGAGGGGGGTTTCAAAGTGGCGGTGTTTTCTCATGTCCGGGAAAATTCCCGCTTTGGAAACTTGTCGCTTAAACCGTCGTAGGGCTGACTCAATCCCTTCATTTTCGCCGATTACAACTTGGGTCATTATTTCTCCTGTGGTTCGTTAGATCAAGTTTTATCATATCAAGATTTCTGGCGGCGCGACCTATTGGATGTCGGGCGATCGACCAAAACCTCAAAATTATACCAGAAATTTGGTTCGTAGTGAGGACTTCAGTCATTCTTTCTTGCGGACTGAAGTCCTCACTACAAACCTGTTTGATTGCGGGTAGCGGTTACTCTGTTTGGGCGATTAACTGATTTTCCTGCCGCAAATAAGCTTGAATGAACGGTTCTAATTCGCCATTCATCACATCTAGGATGGCGGTGGTTTCCACCCCAGTCCGCAAATCCTTGACCATTTGATAGGGGTGAAACACGTAATTCCGAATTTGCTGGCCCCAAGCCGCCTCTACCATGTCGCCCCGAATCTCGGCAATTTCCGAAGCCCGCTGTTCCTTCGCAATCACCAACAGGCGCGCTTTCAGCAGTGCGAGAGCTTTTTCCTTATTTTGTAACTGACTGCGTTCTTCGGTACAGCGGACAGCCAAACCTGTCGGAAGGTGAACGATGCGGACTGCCGTTTCTACCTTGTTAACGTTTTGTCCGCCCTTGCCGCCTGCGCGGGAAGTAGTCACTTCCAAATCTTTTTCTGGAATATCCAGCTTAACGGATCGATCGAGCACTGGCATCACTTCCACGCCCGCAAAACTGGTTTGACGCTTGTCATTAGCATTAAAAGGCGAAATTCTGACCAAACGGTGAGTGCCCTTTTCCGACCTCATGTAGCCGTAAGCGTAGCGGCCGACAATTTCCAAAGAAGCAGATTTAACACCGGCTTCCTCTCCCTCAGAAATCTCCATTAAATGGACTTTGTAACCTTGACTTTCTCCCCAGCGGGTGTACATCCGCAGCAGCATTTCCGCCCAATCTTGAGCATCCGTGCCGCCCGCCCCGGCGTTAATTGTCAAAACGGCGCCGCCTTCATCGTAGGGCCCCGATAATAATTGTTGCAGTTCCCACTGGTCGAGTTCGCGGGTTAATTGGGAAAGACTCGATGAGGCTTCTTGAAATAGGGACTCGTCAGCGTCTAACTCCAGCAGTTCTAAAATAGCTCTAGCGTCTTCTAGGCTAGTCTGCCAGCCGTGATATTGGTCTAAATGAGATTTGAAGTCATTCAGTTCTTGGAGGGTTCCTTGAGCTTGATCTTGGTCATCCCAGAATGCTGGTTGGGCGCAGATTTGCTCTAAGTCTTGGATTTTGGCTGTGAGTGCGGGGATGTCAAAGATAGTCCTGGGTTGTACCCAGTCGATCGGACAATGTTTGGATATTGTGTTTGATGTCTAGAACTTCCACTGTGAATTTTCCTAGTTGTGGGGTGTTATATTAATTTTAGCTTGCTGCTGACTTGTTGTTGCACAAATACTAAGAAAGATTTTTTGACCGCAGATGAACGCGGATGAACGCGGATGTTTCTAAATGTACTGCGAACCTGTGGAATTGAAAGTTTTGCCGCATTCGTGAGCGCATACATCCAACCTTTTGGAACATGAAAAACTTTTTGTGAGGTCTTCGCGAAACCAATCACAGGCGATCGCATCTTTGATAGATTTAGTTCTGAGAGAATTAAATCCGTCGCCGTACTTTTCAATTAAAGCCAGCATTTGGGGTCTGTAAGTGTCGTTATAAATAACGTATTTGGTATGGCTGACCCAACAGCAAGGCCAGAGTTCTGCTTCAAAAGAAATAAAAATATCTTTGCTGGCTTGAGTTTGACAGCTAATTTCTACGTTGCGGTAGTAATTGTTTAGGCTACCAAATGTTTCTACAGCTTGGATAAATTGGTCTCCCTGTGGATTTTTATATTGTTCCAATGATGGGGGTTGGAGTTCTTGGCTGGCTGGCTGTGATCGGACAGGAAAAGTTGGTTCTGGTGCTTTAGAGGTTTCGATAGCTATAGCTTGATACCAAGCATAATTTGCTTTTTCTGGTTGCCCCAACTGCGTCAACACTTTAGCTAAATTGCGATAAGCTCCGGCAAAATTGGGTTTAAGCTCGATCGCCTTTTGGTAATAAGCACTAGCTGGCTGCCACTGTTGCTGTTGAGCATAAAGACTGCCTACATTAGCATAAACTTCTGGAAAATTAGGCTGAATTTCGAGTGCCTTGGCGTAACAATCTGCTGCTGCTTGCATCTTCCCCAAACCTTGAAAAGCGTTGCCTAAAGTTTTGCAGGCTGCTGCAAAATTAGGCTGAATTTTTAGGGCTTGTTGGCTGGCTGCGATCGCCTCTGAGAGCTGTCCTTGTCTCAAACAGTCCTCCGCTTGTTGGTGCAAGCCAACAGCGGTCTGTGTTTGATTCTGAGGGGCTGACGCATTAGTTGTTGCTGGTTGGTTGGGGCGATCGCTCTTAGCATCTACCTGAGAGTTTTCTGCCTTCTGAGGCTGTTGATTTGCCGACTCTTTGTCATAAATCTCTTTCGCCACAAAACGAGAGGTAGCTTTCGGTACAAACTCGACAAATCCTAGTTGTTGGGCTAAATCCCGCGCTGCTTCTACTTGGTGCTGGTTGTGATCAAATATCAAATAGTGCCATACAGCTTTTCCGCCAGCTTGGATAAAGGCATTAACAGATTGCATTATCCTGTCCCAGTTGGTATTTTGGCGGTAAATGCTGTTAGTATCAGCCAATCCGTCGATGCTAAAAGTTACGGTATCGTGTTCTCCTGTCATTGTCTGTGCCAGGGTGCGCCACCAGTCTGGGTTACGTCCGCTACCGTTGGTGTACAGGCCAATCTGAGGAACTCCCATGCGGTGCCAATATTCGATCGCAGGAATTGTGGTATTGCTAGTCATAGCATCCCCGTAGTTGCCGCACATATAGATCAAATCCAATTGAGAGCAAAACTCTTGTGGGAAAATTCTCTCAATATCTTCAATCTTTAATTCTGCTGCGGGCAAAATCGGGTTGTCAGTGCGGGGACACTGCGGGCAAGCTGCATTGCACCGGGAAGTAATTTCTACGCTGACTCTCCTGATATCTTCATATTTTAAGTACATGAGTGTTCTCCTATTGATTTGTGATTAATGTTGAAATTGCGATCGACAGCATGAGATGACAAGATTTTTGAGCGATCGGCTAAAAATTCAAATTATACCTCGATTCATCTGTGGAGTAAATCTAAAATTGAAAATCTCAAATCGACTGACGGCTATCTTGGTTGTAAATCTTAATCAAAAACCGCAGCCGGATGTCGATCGCGCTACGGTTTTTTTTAAGCTAAACTTTCAATGATTAATCGCGGCCGTTGATAGCAATCATCAGGCGCAGAATGAAGATGAACAAGTTGATGTAAGTCAAGTACATCGACAAAGCGGCTGGCAAATATTGGTCATCGCGGTAACTGCGGGGCAGAATGTAAAAGTCTACAATCGCAGCGCCAGCAAATATAAATACGCCGATGCCAGAAATGCCAATTTCCAACCAGGTTGGGGTGTAGACACCGAAAAACGACAGCAAAAATTGACCGCCAACGACGACTAACAAAGCAATCACACCTAAACTGATGGTTTTGGTGATGGCCATGCCGTCTGTTTCCGACAAGTTAGAGCCAATTTGGCGGGCGGCGATAAAGGTAATGCCACATCCGAGGGCTGCAAAACCGATGCCAGCAATGCCGACTCCTTCGTTTCTGAGTGCTACAGACACCAATCCGCTGAGGGTGTAGCCGGTAAGCAGGCTGTAGGTTACTAGGAGGGGTAAGGCGGTGCTATTGTTACCTTTTTCGGCGACACCGCGAACGACAAAGAACAGAATTAATTGTAGGACGATCGCGCCAATAAACGTGGGAAAGAAGATTCCGGGATAGTTGCGGATGACTCCGAGGCCACCGTAGGCGCCGACAGCGGTTAAGACAAGTCCGCCACCGACGAAGGGGAGGGCGTTGGAGATGACGTTGGGGCCAACCAGCGCGTGGTTTTTGGCCTCGCGCACGGCTTCGCGGAAGTTGCTGGTGTTACTCACGAGGATTTACCTAATTTTGGCTGAGATTTGCTATCTATATTTTGACAGCTTTATAGCCGGTTGACAAAACCTGGAATAGTTTAAAGATTTGATAAAGAATGGGTGAGATCACTTCCAGGTAGGAAGTAATTGTTTATAATCAGCGGCGTACAAGTAAGTCTGTGCCGTGTCTTCGTTATCTGGGGACGATCTCTGACACGGTTGTCGATCGTCTTAGAGCTATAATTGAGGTTAAAGTGTCGGCGCTATCTGCGGCGATGGGCAAGCTGAAAGTCGATCGAATTGCAGGTAGCACAGGTCAATCAATTTGGAATTTGGGATTTACCATTTGGGATTGATGACTGTATGCTCGAAGCAGGGGCCGCAGTGGATTTGAGGTTTTTGATTGGCGACGCGAGTTGAAACTAGGGACAGGAAAGCCCAATAATCTAAAATCTAAAATCTAAAATCTAAAATCTAAAATCTAAAATCTAAAATCTAAAATCTAAAATCTAAAATCTAAAATCGATTCGGTTAGTTGCTCGCAGTAGCTCACACAGGGAATTTCCAAAAAAATAACGATCGAGAGATTGAGTTCGATCGACAAAATGCTAAATAGGTAATGTCCAATGCCCACATTTTTTGCTCACAAATTATTGCCACCTGCCGCCGGAATTCTATTGGCTGCAACCGCCGTTATTTCCGGGGGTCAAGCTGCCGTTGCAGCTAATGTCCGAGCCGTTTATACCGCTACTTCAGGGCCTGGTTCAGAAAATTTGCTGCTGGCTCAGACAGGTCAATCCCCCCAAGGTATCATTTCTCCAAGCCCCAGCCCGGTAACGGTAAACCGGGCGGCTCTGCCCGTGAGAATTCCTGAGCCTTCAATGCTGGCGGGGTTGGGTTTAGTTGCCGGTTCGCTGGCGGTGACTCGCCGGAGAGTCAGTCGATTTTAGATTTTAGATTGAAGAATTTTAGATTGACTCCACAGATGAATCTGGGAGCTTGAACTTTGGTCTAAAATTGGGATCTCCACTTAGGAGCGTCGGGGGAAGAGCCGAGGGGAACACAGGCGGGATGCCCGTGCCCTCAAAAATGCGGATGAAATCTCTATTTAAGAATTTTAGCCGATCGCGTCGCGGAGAGCATTTTTAGTCATCGCTGCGATCGACTGTTCAGAAGCCTTCGGCAAATGATAGTATTTTCCGCCAGAAGTCTTAGCCAACTCCTTCGCAAAACCAGTCGAAATAAACTTACTCTCAGTATCAATCACCAGCAACTGCATTCCCAACCCGCGAATTTTGGCAGCAATTTCCAACAATTCCTTCTTAATATCCGGCTTTTCGCCATCTAAAATCGGTTCACCCAAAGAACGAGCCAAAGGAATATTACCGCGTCCGTCAGTAATCGCAACAATCGCCACTTGACCAATATCTCCAGACTGCCGCGCGTTAACTCCCACGCGCACCGCCTGCGTCAAACCGTGGGCGAGGGGCGAACCACCGCCGCAGGGCAACCGCTCCAAACGCTTGCGGGCTAAGGCTATCGAGCGAGTCGGCGGTAGCAATACCTCTGCTTGTTCTCCACGAAACGGAATCAGCGCAACTTGGTCACGACTTTGATAAGCTTCCGTGAGTAACTGCATGACTGCACCTTTCGCCGACTGCATCCGATTGAGAGCCATCGAACCCGAAGCATCCACGACAAAGACGACTAAAGCTCCAGCTTTTCTCGCCAAGCGCTTCGCCCGAATATCTCCCTGTTCCACAAATACGCGCTTTTCTCGATTTGGGCTGGAACTCGCCGTGGGTTCCTGGTCTGAATTCCTTTGGCGGCGGGCTTTTTGGTAGGGTGCGGCGGCGCGGAGAGTCGCGTCAACGGCGATGCGCCGGACGGGGCCTTTGGGCAACATTGGCTTGACGTAACGGCCTCTATCTTCGGAGAAAATGGTGCTTCGGCTGCCGGATTTGCCTTGGCGGTTGGCGGATTGGGCGAAGAATAGCACGTCGGGGTCGAGAATTACGCCTTCGGGGTCGAACAGAAATTCTTCGGGAATGGTATCTTTTTCTGGTTCTTCTTCAGGCTCCGGTTTGTCTTCATCCTCTTGGTCTTCTTCGTCTTCTTGTTCGTTTTCGGGTTCGTCTTGTTCTTGTTCTGACTGCTTTTGTGGCGGTGGCGGCGGGGGAGGAGGAGGTGAGTTTTCGTCTGGGGGAGTTTGGATGACGGTGGCGCGGGGTACGATGACTAATTCTACGGCGCGGCGCAGGTCTTCGGCGTTAACTTCTGTGCGTCCCTCAATGGCGGCGCAGGCTTTGGCGACGCGGACTGCGAATATTTCGGCGCGGTGTCCCTGAACTACGCCACGGATAGCTTCTTCGACTAGGTAGGCAATTTGTTCGCGGCTGATGGTGACATCTTTGAGCCATTCTCTGGCGAGGATGATTTGGGTTTTGAGGTTGTCGGTATCTTCGCTGTATTGGTTGAGGAATTCTTGGGGGGAGCTGGAGTAGGATAAAGCTTGTTCTACTGCATAGACTCTTTCTTCTAGTTGGAGTGCTGCGTCGGCGGAAAGGACGATCGCGATGCGATCGAGTAAATGTTCTCTCAACGGCCCTTCTTCAGGGTTGTAGGTGGCGATGAATAGAGGTTTGCAAGGGTGTTGGAAGCTGATGCCTTCGCGCTCTATTTGGTTGCGCCCTTCGGTTAATACTGTGAGTAATTGGTTGGAAATATTGTCATCAAGGAGGTTAATTTCGTCTACATAAAGTACGCCTCGATTTGCTTGGGCTAAGAGTCCTGCTTGAAATACAGTTTGACCAAATCTTACAGATTGTTCGACATCGACGGAACCTAAGAGTCTGTCTTCGGTGACACCCAAAGGAATTTGAATGAATGGTGTGGGAATTATTTCTGTATTTGGGGAATTAGTATCGGTGTGGGCATCTTGCCCGCTTGCTTCTGCTAACTCTTGCCCGCTTGTTTCTGCTAACTCTTGCCCGCTTGTTTCTGCTAACTCTTGCCCGCTTTCTTCTAATAAAGAAGATGTGTTTTCTACAAAAATTTCATCTGGTTCGGCGTTGCAAAAAGAGTCTTTAACAATTTCAATTGGTGGGAGTAGGGAATGCAAGGCGCGGGCCATTACTGATTTTGCTGTACCGCGGCGGCCTGCGATCGCAACTCCTCCCAATCCGGGATCGACTGCTACTAATAGTAGGGCTAATTTGATGGCTTCTTGCCCGACTACGGCGGTGAGGGGAAAGGCTGTGGTGGAAGGGCTAAGGTTGGCTGCGGGCATAGGATTTTGGGCTGTAAAAATTTGAACTTAATGTTTAGTTTACTGGTTGAAGGATTTTGACTTCTAGGGGCAGAATCACGGTAAAAGTTGAGCCGACTCCGATTTCTGATTCTAGCTCGATTTTGCCTTGTAGCAGTGTCACGAGCCGCGATACTATGGCTAATCCCAGGCCGGTGCTCTCGGTAGGAAATTTGTGTCTGCTAGGTTCTCCTGCTTGAAAGAAGGCGTCAAAGATGCGATTTTGATCTGTGGGGGCAATGCCAATACCAGTATCTGTAATTGCGATCGCCCAATGTTCTGCCCCAGCTTGACGGCAGTGTAATTCGATGCTACCGGATTCTGTATAGCGAATGGCATTACTCAGCAGGTTGGTGACAATTTGTTGCAGCCGCTGTCCGTCGGCGACTACTTGTTTTGGGGCGCAGTCGCTGGTAACTGCGAGCTTTAGTCCTTTAGCATCAGCCATTGGCTGCATCATTTCTACTACGGTGTTAATTATAGATTGTACATTAGTTTGCCGCAGGTTAAGTTTAATTTTTCCGGCGTCGGCGCGAGAAAGTTCTAGGGCGTCGTTAATCAGGCGCAGCAACTGTCTGCCGTTGCGCAATACTCGCTCGATGTGTTCGATGCCGGGGAGGGTATCTTTGATTTCCGATTGCCATTTTTCTTGGCGCAAAAACAGTTCGGAATAACCGATAATTGAGTTGAGGGGAGTTTTGAGTTCGTGAGCTAAATGGTAGACGTTTTCTTGATTGACGCTGACGAGGCGATTCAGTTCTTGATTTGTGAGTTGTAACTGAGTTTGGATTTGTTGAAGTTCCCGCAGCCTCTGAGCGACGTAGCTATTCAAACACTGAGCAATTGCTTCATCTACTACGGCATCTATGAGCCGAAAAGCTCTGAATACTTCGGCGGTGGTTCCTGCTAGCAATTCTGCTTCTAATTGGGAGAATATTACTTGACGCAATAAGTGGTATTCCCGGGCTACTTCTGCAGCGTCGTAGCCTTGTTCTGCTCTGAGAAATCCGTGATCTAAACTGGCTTCAATTATTACTATTATTTCGCTGTTTTGATATTGGGAAAGCACTGTGGCCATCGCGGCCAACAGGTGAGGTATGTGATCCTCTATTGCTGAGTGCGTTAAGGCGTCAGCACTTTCAATTTTTCTGTCCTGACGTACTGCTGCAATCCAGTTTTTGACGATAGTATCGGTTTTGTCGGCGAGCACTTGGCTGTAGTCCATGATGTCTGCGTGGGGGTTGAGTTTGGCAGATGTTGCCCATGCTTCATTGTAGTTGAGCGATCGCCCGATCGACATACCAAACTTCGGGCGATCGCAACCCTGCCAAAAGAAGTAGTTTTGAGGTAATTTTTTCAGGAGTGCCGGATCTCTGTCGAGCGGTTGATCCCAGCTTGTCAATGCCAAAAATAGCACTTAAACTTATTGACATAATAGCCATAAAGTAGTATAATCCCTCAAACCGAGAGTTGGGAATTTTTAAGTTTTAATTTTGTCAGGGGACTCAATGGAAAACGTGCAAGCTGCGATCGCTGTGGCAACATTTATCGGTGTAGTTTTCTTAATAATTACAGAATGGATACACCTCACAATTGCGGCATTCCTGGGAGCGCTGATTCTGGTGTTTACCCACGTGATGACGTTAAAGGATGCGATCGAATATATCGATCGCAGTCACGGAACGCTGGGCTTATTTTTCGGAGTGATGGTCATGGTGAGAGCCTTTGAGCCGACCAAAGTATTCGATTATTTGGCAACTAAAATGGTGTTGTTGGCTAAAGGCAAAGGCAAAAATCTCTTGCTGGGAATTGTCGCAATTACAACACCTATTTGTGCAGTTTTACCCAATGCCACAACAGTCATGTTGCTAGCACCGTTAATTCCGCCAATAGCTCAAGAAATCGGGGTAGATTTTGTACCATTACTGATTTTAATGGTATTTGTAGCTAACAGTTCTGGATTGCTGACGATCGTGGGAGATCCGGCTACATTTATTGTCGGTGATGCGATTAACATGAGTTTTGCTGATTACCTGGTAAAGTTAAGTTTGGGTGGGGCGATCGCCGTAGGAGTGATATTAGTAATTCTGCCTTGGCTGTTCCGTGAAATTTGGCACAAAGAATTAGATGATTTGGAACATTTGCCGCATCCAACAATTAATCACCCGCGAATCTTAGCAGTGGGTGGCTTAATTATAGCTTTCGTGCTGACATTTTTTGTAGTAGGAGAGTCTCTGCCCATACCAATTTCACCGGCAGCGGTTGCTTTGTTAGGGGCTGCTTTAGCAATGCTGTTGGCTCACCATTCAAAAATTGATTCAGTTAACAATATTTTGCGGGATTTAGATTGGAGTACGCTGTTATTTTTTATGTCGATATTTGTCCTAATTGGCGGCTTGGAAAAAACCGGAATCATCGGCAGTATGTCTGGTATCTTAGCAGTTATTTTAGGTAAAAATATTTTTCTGGGTTCTTTAGCTTTGTTGTTTTTCGTGGGTTTGATGTCGAGTGTAGTGCCAAATATTCCGCTGGTGGTGGCGATGGTACCGCTGCTAAAACAGTATGTTGTGAATGTCGGACTCGCACCGGCAGAGGTGCTGGCTCCAGATTTTGCAGGGCAGTTTCCACCTGCGGTGCTACCGCTATTTTATGCGATGATGTACGGAGCAACTTTGGGGGGAAATGGCACTTTGGTAGGAGCTTCTTCTAATATAGTGGCGGCGGGAGTTTCTGAACTGCACGGGCGTCGGATTTCTTTTCAAACTTTTCTGCGTTACGGGCTTCCTGTGATGGCTTTGCAATTGGTGGCTGCGGCTGTTTATATAACTATTCGGTTTTTGATTTGAAGGAAGAAGGAAGAGGGAAGAGGGAAGAGGGAAGAGGGAAGAAGGAAGAAGGAAGAAGGAAGAAGGAAGAGGGAAGAAGGAAGAGGGAAGAGGGAAAAGGGAAGAAACATTGGTTAGTAAAATCTAAAGTATCTAAAAGAGCCAATATATACTTTTAAAGATATATTGACAAGATTAGAGGCTTGTGATAGTTTAAGTAAAATTGACTAAAAAAGTCAAGCCTAATCCAGTGTTGCGCGATCGGACAAAGCGTGTCGCTGGAGCGGAGGAACCAATTTTCGGGGCAAATCTCCACAGATTTAACAAGCCAAAGTTAAAAATTGCCAAATTTGAATGTAATTTTTGATTTGGAAATCTAAGGAGAAGGACATCTCTCAGTCCTAGCCCGTCAGCTAACTTCGTCGGCATTGAGAAGAGACTGAAGAGTCAACTTGTCTTCACATAGATAGTTTGACTTCATCAGTGTCTCAGGTTGGTATTGTTCAAGATTCTTGTACCTGCCCTGACTCTGAAGGAGAATTAAATGTCAGTACAACTTAATTTAGCTGCGATCGCAGTTGTAGGACAAGCAGCATGGAAACGGGCAAAACCCGCTGTAATCCGAGATGCTGTTTTGTTCCCTGCGGCTGGTTTTTTGGGAATTCTTTGCCTGTGGTGGATCATTGCCAGCTTCAAAAGCGATTTGATTCCAACTCCATACCAAGCATTAATCGCTAATTTAGATTACATCTTGCATCCATTTTACCAGCGCGGGCCTGGAGATTTAGGCATTGGCTGGCTGCTGCTAGCGAGTTTGCGACGGGTGTTGGTGGGATTTTTCCTGGGTGCAGCAGTGGCGATTCCCCTGGGATTTCTGATCGGGATGTCGAAACCGGCAATGATGGCGCTCAATCCGCTGATTCAAATCTTCAAACCGGTGTCGCCGCTAGTGTGGCTGCCCATAGCTCTATCGATTTTTAATTTAGCAGAACCCTCGGCAATTTTTGTCATATTCATCACGTCTTTGTGGCCGACAATTATCAACACAGCTTTGGGAGTTGCTAGCGTTTCCCAGGATTATCTGGATGTGGCGCGAGTGTTGGAAATGCCGCGCTGGAGGCGGATTACCAAGATAATTTGGCCGGCGAGTTTGCCATACATTTTTACAGGTTTACGGATTAGTTTAGGGATTGCTTGGCTGGTGATTGTGGCAGTGGAAATGCTGACAGGCGGTGTGGGAATTGGCTTTTTTGTCTGGGATGAGTGGAGCCGTTTGAATCTGAGTTCGGTATTTTTAGCGGTGTTTGTAATTGGCTTAACTGGTTTGTTGCTTGGTAAGGATTCAGGTAAAAAATAGTTGATTGAGAGCCGAAAAATATGGTAATGTAGTCAGATGAGCGAAAAGCCAGAG